>JBKBXU010000149.1:0-10936 GCA_046313675.1 Cytophagaceae bacterium | reverse complement strand
AGAGTACGAGCGAAGAAGCGAAAAAGGGAGCGGAGAGCGAGTGTTAGGAGATAATTCATAATTCAAAATTAAGAATTCAGCATTCAAAATTCCCTTTGGGCAGATCCCTCCTGTGTCGGGATGACAGTCACTTACTACTTACCCCTTATTCCTTATGACTTATGACTTACGCCTTACGCCTTTTAAACTAAACATTCAAAATTCCCATTGAGCAGATCCCTCCTGCGTCGGGATGACAGTTTGAGCCAGGATGACCGGTAAATTGATATCAATACCTCATTACTTACTTCTTACTTCGTTACGCCTTACGCCTTTTAACTTACGCCTTATGCCTTTTGACTTTTGACTTATCACGTAGCTACCGACACCGATCCGGATTTTTTAAGTGATCGCATGGTTATACCCCGGATCTCCATTTTTTTTGTCCGGCTCTGCATTAATTCTATAGCTTCTTCTTCTGAAGAGAACGTGCCATGAATATTAACCAAATGCTGCGCAAGTTTTTTATAATTTTTGTTCATCAGGTAAAACCAAACATGCAGGTAATGAATACCATCAAAAATCAGGGCTTTATTTTTTGAAAATTCATCCAGATTTTCCAGGAAATGTATCGGATACTCTGTCCAGTGTAGTGAAGGACGTATATGATGGTTAATATGGTATCCATCATTCCAACACTTATTATTATAAGAGGTATTAATACAGTTAATACTATTTTTATAACAATTACCCGGATCAGTATAATCTACAAAAGAATGCTGCGTCCAATTACCCAACATCATGATAAATCGGGAAATAAGGTATGGCAACACAAATACCATAAACGTGGCAGCCGGATTGAAATAAAACAAGACCACGCATACTACTATATAGAGGATTTCGCCAAAAAGAAGCTTGTTTCTGAAACGGTTGTTCTGTCTGATGTTAAAATATTTTGCGGTATCCAATAAACCGGTGGAAACAAAACTCAGAAAATATTTCATAAAATCCTTAAAGCTATCCCGTTGATAATGCATAGTACTGCTCAAATCATCTTCAAGGTTATTCTCCACATGATGCATACCCAAATGGTGAACAAAATACGTTTCTGGTGTCTGGCCAAAAAACGGACCTACAAACCATGGCAAATAATGGTTCATAAACCCAACCTTCTGTTTAAAAAATGGCCTGTGACTGGTACAGTGAAGCATTAAACCAAATGACCCTTTAAAAACAAGATTGTTTAAGTAAAAATAAAATATAGCCAGAGGCCACCATATATATCCTGGTAAGGGAAAAAAAAGTGCTATCCCGGGAAGAATCATAAAAAAGGTGATTTTCAAAGAGAGGTAAATGAAAGGCAAATCACGTTCATCGCGAATCAGGTTAAGAAATAACTTATCAAAAAAACCATACTTCTCAGGCTGAACAAAAACTGGATCATTAACGGATACAAAGTCTTTCATTTTTTTGAATTTATGCCACTTAAAAATAAATCAAGGCATAAATATACTTAAAATCCCACTGAAAGTACAACTATCTTTTTCATAATCGGCAAACAGGTTATTTGAGTCAGTTATACAGAAAAAAATTTTCTCGGAAAATACTTGAATTAAGAGCATTATCTATAAATGATCAAAACCTAAAGTCTGAAAATTAATTCTTAAAAAATGACTTTTTTTATAACACTCATATTTCTTACGAGTTACTTTCTTGAAACCTAGAAAGAAAAGTGTATGAAAAAAAATTACTTCACTCAATTTTTATCGATCATTCTTACAGTTGGCTTATTCTGCTGTCTCGAATCCTACGGACAGGCAGAATTTGGGACATGGTCTGAAACAGAATTATCCACCAACCTGGAAATACCCCCTACCCATCGTCATGAAAATGCTTTTGTAGAGGTAGCAGGAAAATTTTACCTCATGGGAGGAAGGGCACCCAAGCCTGTTGAGATATATGACCCTTCCACAGGAACTTGGTCTACAGGAGCCGCTAATTATAATAGCATTCACGCCAGTCAGTTGCATCACTTTCAAGCAGTAGCTGTTGGCACAAAAATCTATGCGATATGTGCTTTTGAGGATGGTTCGGAAACTAATGCACAATACGTATATATCTATGATACGGAAAACGATACCTGGAGCAATGGCTCCGAAATTCCTGTTGCCAGACGACGGGGCTCTGCTGGAGCGGCTGTGTACAATGGAAAAATTTATGTAATAGCAGGTATTACCAATGGCCATGACGACGGCAATGTAGCCTGGTTTGATGAATTTGATCCGGTAAGTGGAAACTGGACATCATTAACAGACGCTCCCAGAGCCAGAGATCACTTTCATGCAACAGTCATAGGAAATAAGCTCTACGTAGCAGGAGGCCGTATATCGCGTGGTGCAGATGGGCCGGGACAAGTGTTTTTAAATACCAAAACAGAAGTTGATGTATACGATTTTGAAACAGGAAACTGGTCAACCTTAGAAACTTCCGGGACTTTTACCGGAAGGGCAGGGACGGCAACGGTAGCGGTTGGCAACGAGGTTATTGTTTTGGGAGGAGAAGGTCCCAACCAACAATCGGCAAATGATGGTGCCCCCTGGGCTCATAACGAAGTCGAAGCCATCAACGTCGGAACGGGATCCTGGAGGGCATTACCGGCAATGAATACTGGAAGACACGGTACACAGGCATTAGTCTATAACAACCATATATACATAGTTGCCGGTAGTTCCAGAAGAGGCGGAGGTGGTGCAACTGAACAGGAAGCGCACAGCATGGAAATGATCGCCTACACATTAACCGAAGATCCTGTTGATCCCGATGACGACGACGATGATGATGGTGAAGCTGGAATAACCTCGGTTAACCGTGCAAATACCGAAGGAAGCGGCTTAAATATTTACCCCAACCCTACTTCGGATATTTTATTCTTTGAATACCAAAACAACCGCGGATTCACTGTAGAGATATTCTCTTCTAACGGGCATTTGGAAGATCGACAGACCATTTCGGGAAATTCTGGAACTGTAAATCTCTCAAAGCTCCACAGCGGTATTTATTGGATCAAAATCAATCCTCAGGATGGCTCTTTATACGAAATGTACAAAGTAGTTAAGCAATAACAATAGATAGGATAAGGGGCTGAAATGGGAATTTCTTTTCAGCTCCTTTTTTACACGTTAAAAGACAGCAAATCAAAGATATTAAAACATTAAAACTGACAAATATCATCCATAAAATTTTAAAAGATTTTAAACAAGAGAATTAGAAGTCAGTTATTTTCTATAGACGTTTTTTTAGAAACCGATTAAATAATCAGGATACTTTTTAAAAATTAACAATATACAGAAGTCATTAGCAAAAATCAGTAGGTATGAAAAAAGGATACATGTTTTTCAAGGGATTTTTTAGGAAGCTGTGCATAGTCGCAGGTTTATCAGCAGTGTGTCATGGTGTTAATTCTCAGAATATAGCATTTCATGTATCAAGTTTAAAGGGACTGACCCCGGTTTCAGATATCCATAATGCCACTTCCTTACAGTTCGGCCCGGATGGAAAACTGTATGTGGGAGAGCAAAATGGAAGGATCACCCGTTTGACTATTCAAAGAAACGGGCCTACAGATTATGAAGTGACAGAAAAGGAAGTGATTAACCTGGTCAGGCAGATACCTAACCATTACGATGATGGCACACCCCGGCCTTATAATATAAACAACAACAATCGACAGGTTACGGGAATATTAGTTACAGGTACCGCAGATAACCCCATCATTTATGCAGGATCCAGTGACCCATGGCATGGTGCCGGGGCCTCAGGCAGCGTAAATTTATGTACAAACTCCGGAGTTGTCTCCAAACTATATAGGGAAGGAGGCACATGGAAAAAGATAGATCTTGTCCGGGGACTTCCTCGTTCAGAAGAAAATCATGCAAACAACGGTATGCAAATTGGAACCGTGAATGGCAAAACTTATCTTTATGTTACCGTAGGTGGTATGACCAACGCCGGGGGACCATCACAAATGTTTGCTTACACAAGCGAATATGCCTTATCTGCTTGTATACTTTCTGTTGACCTGGATGCCATAGAGGCCATGCCGACAAAAGGGACAGACACCAATCATCCTTTCAAATACGACTTACCTACGCTTGATGACCCTACCAGACCCAATAAAGCGGATGGTTCTGATGAGGGAGATCCCTGGGGCGGAAATAAAGGTTTAAATATGGCCATTATTACAGAGGATAGCCCGGTGCAGGTATATGTTACAGGGCTACGAAACCCATATGATGTTTTGGTAACAGAAGACGGACGAATGTACACAATAGACAATGCAGCTAATGTAAACTGGGGAGGACCGCCTGTGATGCAAAATGGGAAGCCTGTTAACAACTATAATGCCTCAGAGCCGGGATCCGGGGCAGTAGTGAATTACGATCCTTTGTTTTACGTAGGCAATATTAATAACTATACCCCCGGATCATTTTATGGAGGACACCCCCATCCGATCAGGTCAAATCCGCATGAAGCAGGATTATACACCTATAATTGGAACAATGAAACAGGGGTATGGAGAACGACCAAAACCGGAGATAATCCATTGCCCTCAGACTGGCCCCCCTTGCCGGATTCAAAAATCACCAATGAGGTTAGCTACCTGGCACCGGGACAAACAGGAAGCCCTGCCCTGCTGACATTTAAATCATCAACCAATGGCTTGTGTGAATATACCGCATCAAACTTCAATGGAGGCATGCAGGGCAACATACTTGCTGTAGGGTATAACCAGGGAATGATCTTTAGAGTAAGACTAAATGAAGATGGTACACAGGCACTAAATGCCCTTGTAAATGGTACCGACAAAAAAGAACTTAACCAGCAGATCTCAGAGAACATATTCGGGCAATTTCAGGAAGAAACGCCCTTGGACATTACAGCACAAGGAGATAATGATATATTCCCAGGCACTGTATGGACAGCCAATTACAGGGGCATAGGTACTAACTCCATGATCATGGTTTTTGAACCCGACGAGGATTTCGTCTGTACCAATCAATACGACTGGGAGCTTGATGATGATAACGACTGCTACAGCAATGCCGATGAAATAGATAATAACTCCAACCCTTGTTCGGCGGCAAGCACCCCACCGGATCTGGATGGCGACTGCTTATCTGACCTTAACGATCCGGATGATGATGGTGACGGAATTCCGGATATTCAGGATGCCTTTGCAAGAGATGCGCAGAATGGTATGTCCACAAACATTCCATTGGATTATCCTATGTATAACAATGACCCGGGAACAGGCTTTTTTGGATTAGGATTTACAGGCATAATGATCAATAACGAAACAGATTACCTGGATCAATACGAAACAGCAAATCTGGTAGCAGGTGGTGCTACAGGGTTGTTCACCGTTGTTGAGGCTACAGAAGGAGATGCCTATGGCGATCTTAATAATCAGGAAAACGCTTTTCAATTTGGGATAAATGTCAATGGTGAAACGCAACCATTTGCGATCGAGGCAGCTTTAGGACAACCATTCTTTGAAGGGCAAACACCTACGGGAGATATGGCAATGGGTATTTTCATAGGCAACGGAGACCAAGATAATTACCTGAAAATAGCCCTGCATGCAAACGATGGCAATGGAGGAATCCAAATTGTTAATGAAAATGCGGGGACTCCGATAGCTACTATGCACGAAATTGATCAGATACCACAAGCTTTTCTTCACCTGATACTGGAAGTACACCCGTCATCAGGTGTTGTACAGCCTAAATACAGAGTGGGAAACTCCTCTGAAATCATCAGCCTGGGAGATCCTATAACCCTTCAGGGAGCTGCTTTATCTGCACTGCAAGATGCAGACAAAGCAATGGCGGTAGGATTTATCTCAACGTCCAGAAACGGTTATCCTTATTCGGCAACCATTGGTAATCTAAAAATACACCACGTGGAAGTAACCAGCATAACGCCTCTGATATTACAAGAACAAAAAATTGTAGTATATCCTAATCCATTCTATGACGGCTTTAAGGTTAAAATGGATAGCGAAACCTACTCTGAAGGATTCCGACTTGTGGTATATAATAACATGGGTGCTGTTCTTAAAGAAGAAGAAATGCCTGCAAACTTTAAGGATGGTTTACTTATCCCTCTTGACAACCAGGCTCCAGGCATCTACTACCTGAAACTCATTAGCCCGGAGGGGAAGACATATCAAACTGTAAAACTCATAAAATTAAACCACTAACATAAAAAAAGCCGGCATGTGCCGGCTTTTTTTATGTAATTATTTGTTAGCTTTGTACAAATTAAAGCTATGAAAGTTATATATATACTTGCATTTATCAGCCTGCTCGCTTGCAGCAAAAGCACCCATCTTTATCATACCAGTGAAACCTATGATTATAAATACATAGTTCCTGAGGGCTGGATAATAGCCACACATTATTCCACAAGAGCAGATCTTTCCCTGGCCAGTGAAACCAGCAGCGCATCCATCAATGTAGAAGTAGACCAGGATAAGGAATATGCCCAAAACCAAAAAAATGTTGCGGAAATCGTTAGCTCCTACACCGACCAGAGTGTCAATATATTAACAAAAAAGGATCTTAAAATCAATGGAAAAACCTCATATAAAATCACTTATGAGCTTGACGATTTTCCGAATAAAAGATTTTCAACGGTGGGTATTTACCACGCTTCGAAATTATACATATTATCCTTCTCTGCCGACAAAGAAACCTTCAATACTGAGGAAAAAATCTTTACTGAGTTTGTCAATACCTTTGAGCCTTAGTCCGAGAATACTATTCAGGGTGTGCCGAAAAATATCTAAAGTATTGATTTAAAATACAATACATAGTATTTTTAAAAATTAAGTGCAAAGGTTTTTCTTTATTCTTTACCTTTCCGTGCATCGGCAAACTTAAAAAATCTGATAAAACGATATGTTTGGGCTAGCCACAAGCGCACAATCTACTTTATGGCCTATTCCAGCTTCAACCTCTACACATCTGCTCACATATGAATAGTAAGACCCCTTAATAGTAAAAATGACTTATTAGCTCAGCAACATTATTTTGCCAAACCAATAAGTCATTTTAAATAAAAACCTCAACTAATATTAAGCTATTTAAGCCGGTATTTTGGTTTCCTCCAATTCTTCGTTTTTATAATAATTTAAATGAATAATGTTACCTGCATTTTTCAGCAATATCCTACAAGCGTAGGTCAGGCCTTTAACCGTAACAGTTTTCCCTTGTTTGGCATATCTCTCCGTTACCTTGTTTAAGGCATCTATTGCCGAATGATCCGCAATACGGGATTCTTTAAAGTCAATAATAATATGCTCCGGGTCATTTATCACATCAAATTTTTCCTGAAATGCCGTTACTGATCCAAAAAATAAAGGTCCGAAAATTTCATAATGTTTAACCCCGAATTCATCCACGCGCTTTCTTGCTCTGATCCTTTTAGCATTTTCCCAAGCAAAGGCAAGAGCTGAAATTACTACACCTATGATTACCGCAACTGCCAGGTTATGCAAAATAACTGTCACACCAGTAACAATGATCATTACAACAATATCAGTAATAGGAACTTTACGGAATATTTTAAGACTGGCCCATTCAAAAGTGCCTATAGCTACCATAAACATCAAACCTACCAGGGCAGCCATTGGCACTTTTTCTATTAAAGAAGCGCCAAACAAAACGAATGCAAGCAAAGCAACCGCAGCCACAGCTCCTGAAATTCTGCTTCTTCCACCTGAACTCACATTAATAAGGCTCTGTCCGATCATGGCACATCCACCCATTCCACTAAAGAAGCCGGTAACAAGGTTAGCTGTTCCCTGAGCAAGGCATTCCTTGTTTGTTTTTCCACGGGTTTCTGTCATTTCATCTATAACTGTTACCGTCAATAAACTTTCAATTAAACCAATCAGAGCCATTATCAGGGAATAAGGAGCAATAATCCATAAGGTTTCAAACGTAAAAGGCACCATTGGAATATGGAATTGTGGCAATCCTCCGGCTATAGAAGCTATATCTCCAACAGTTTTGGTAGGAATACCTAAATATATAGCGACACCGGAAACACCTATAATAGCAACCAGGGAAGCAGGTACAGCTTTTGTTATTTTCGGAAGAAAATAAATAATCGCCATAGTAGCTAATACCAAACCACCCATAATATATAATGCATCGCCACTGATCCATGAGCCATCGGTCCCTTTAAATTCATTAAGCTGAGACATAAAAATTACAATAGCCAGTCCATTAACAAATCCAAAGATTACCGGATGAGGTACCAGTCTGATAAATTTACCAAGTTTTAAACCACCAATAGCCAATTGAATAATTCCCATTAAAGCGGCAGCCGCAAATAAATATTCCTGGCCATGACGTGCTACCAAGGCTACAATTACAACCGCAATGGCACCTGTAGCTCCGGAAATCATACCGGGTCTCCCTCCCATTATTGCAGTAATTAGACCAATAATAAAGGCACTATAAAGACCTACAAGAGGACTTACTCCGGCAATCAGGGAAAATGCTACAGCCTCAGGAACCAAGGCCAGTGAAACAGTCAAGCCTGACAAAACCTCATTTTTTAAATTAATATTATTGTCTTTGAGATGTTTAAATAAAACCATAAATAAAATATATGTTATTGTTAAAAAGATAATACAATATCTGCCTTCTGAAATTTCAGAAAGTAAAGAATTAAATCCGGTAAGTTATTGGGAAAACCTAAGGTGGAGTGGGAATACTGTGAATCAACAAATCTCTCATAATCGAAATGCAAAGATAGATAATATTTTCTTCAAAAAAACCTGTCAAAAGAAAATATCCCCTTTTTTCAAAAGAATCTTGATCTTATTAAAAATTATCTAACTATACTACAATTTTTAAGGTTTACACAACTATAAGCATCATTAAAGAAAAAGAGTTCTTTTCAACAGGGATAAATTGGAATACCTTAAAAACCGATTATAAGGATGTCATGATAATAGGATTTTTTCTTTCTTTTTTTGGGCAGGCAAGACCTGTCCAGCATAGCGAGAAAAAGAAAAAAGTAAATTTAAAGTCTAATTTTTTTAAAATTACCTAAATAATCCCCGGACGCTACTAATAAAGATTTACTAATATTTCACCAACAAAGAAATTATAAGCTTTTCAAAATACCGAAGATAAAAAAATTTCATCAGGGCATAATTTTTAGTTAAAACACGTTTAGGATAACACTTTCCTTTCCATTAAATGCAATTTTCTCACCGGCTTTTTTATTCATTAATTCTTTTCCTATTGGAGAAACAGGTGAAATAGCAAAATATTCTATGCTGTCAACTTCAAGTTTACCCACACTAACCGAAATATAATAGTTGCCCTTATCTGTAAAAACCAGGCTGCCCAAAACTATGCCCTGGCTACTTGAATCCGGCTTTATCTGATCCATTACCTGTTTTAACTTAAGTGCCTCCGAAAGTTGAGATGCAAACTGGTCACGTTGAATTTGCATCATGGCCCTTCCTGTTTCATACTTATCCCCGGCACTGCTTTTTGACTCATCATTTGCAGCAGATTGTGCCGCATCCATTGAGCTACGGGCAATTACTATTCGCTTATCCACATAATCCAGGCACTTTTGAAATAAAGCTCGTTTTATATCTGCCGACATTTTTTTAATGGGTTTATAAAAAAAATAATATATTCAAGTATAAAAAAAATTAAGAAAAATTCATTGCTTGAAAATTTTGGTATTTTTTGCATTATGCAACCATAAACTGAAAAAACATAATAATAATATACCCTTATCAAGATTAAGTTATACATTTTATATTAATTAATAAACCAATTTAAACATCATGAAACTTCGATCTCTTTTTCTTTTGACAATGTTCTGCCTAAGCATCTTTTCATGTCGTAGAGACCCTATTCCGGGGCCAACAGGCCCAATGGGGCCATCGGGCCCGCAAGGCTCATCAGGTCCGATGGGACCAACAGGACCAATGGGACCAACAGGCCCGATGGGACCAGCTGGTACTCCAGGAGCCAATGCTGAACTATCTTATGTATGGGAAACTGACCAGATAAACTTTAACAATAACAATAACTTCAGTTATACATGGTATTTCCCGGATGATTTTGTCTTTGACACAGACAAAGCGATGGTTTATGCCTTATGGGAGGTTTATGAAGATAATTTTGGAAATCCTGTAGATGTTTGGCGCCCATTACCTGCCCTCATTTTCCCTGATGGCGGCGGAACCGTACACTACTTCTTTGATTTCTCTATTTATGATGTAGTCATAAAAATGCAGGCTTCCGATGCATCCCTCTATATACCTTCAGCGACAGATGACTGGATTTTCCGTATTGTATTGTTACCTGCTGATTGGGCCCGAACTTCGGAAAGTCCAGATTACAATGATTACCATGCAATAAAAGAGAGGTTTAACCTACCGAATCTTCCCATCCCGGCAAAACCCGGATACAAGAAAAGTTTATAAAAAGGAAACCGGCCTACAGCCGGTTTTTTTATCCTTTAATTACTCCTGAATATAAGTTGGAAAGTTCATGCTTGTCCCCGGCACTAATTTTTGACTCATCTTTTGCAGCAGATTGTGCCGCATTCATGCAACTACGAGCAAGTACTATTCGTTTATCCATATAATCCGGGTACTTTTAAAATAAAGATCGTTTTATATCTACCGACATTTTTTTAATGGTTTATTAAAATATAACTATACTCAAGTATAAAACTATCTGGAAAAAATTCATTGGCCCGAAAATTTTGGTTTATTTTTTGCATTATGCAAAACAACCTAAAAGAGTAATATAGAGTATACCCTTTTCAGGGACATTTTTACTTTTTTAATTAATTACTGAATCAATTCTATTATTTATGAAAATAAGATCACTACTTCTGTTGACGATGC
>JBKBXU010000148.1:0-10969 GCA_046313675.1 Cytophagaceae bacterium | reverse complement strand
AGCAAATATCAGCCTGGAACAGATGTGGAACAGGCTATGGATGGTCCGGTCAAGCCAGCAGTAGATCAGCTTTTAACTTTTATTGCAGAGGAGAGGGCTGTCAAGGATATGGATGAAACCCATGAATATACGGCAAAGGGGATACTTTATATTGGGGAAGCTTTACAGGCTATTACAGAAAGAGAAAATGTAGCCATTGATTCTGAAGAGAAGCTGTCTCAGCTTTCTGAAATTGTAGATTATATTCAAAATGATTCCCGTGCCACTTCGGATTCAGTGCGAAGTTCTTTTTTGCTTTTAACACAATGGATGCACCGGCTACAGGAAGAAGCTTTTGCTAATCTTGAGCCACAGGTACAACAGGCATATGAACGTGCACTTGCCGTAACTGCTGAAGAACCGGTTTTAAATCAAAAAGAGGAAGTGCAAATGTTTTTTAATGCAGCAACCTTTGTGGTTAGAAATATGGCATACAGGGAGGATGAATTTCCGATATTTTAAACCTGGAATTGCAATAGGGTTTTCTATCGCAATTCCAGGTTTACCGTTTTGTGATGTGCATTATATAGGCCAGTCGTCGGTAAATTCCATGCCCTTTTTGTATAAATGTATTTCTTCCTCGTTGCATAGGCAATTTGTAAATTCCTGAAGAATTTTTTCTTTATCAAGGTCTTGCCCTATTATAACCAATTCATTGTTTCGATCGCCCCATTCCGGATCCATTCTGGATTCTATGAAGTCCTCATCAACATTATAAGCTTCCCATTCCTCACGTGGTTTTGAAGCCCACCAAACTCCGGCACGATCCGCTTTCAACGACGCTCCTGCCTGACTCCAGGCTATGGCTTCATCGGGCCTTGAGACCAACCAGAATAAACCCTTACTCCGAATAATATTGGCAGGCCAGTTTTCCGTGGCATAGTTCCAGAACCGGCCCGGATGGAAAGGTTTTCGGGCTCTGAAAACAAAAGAACTCAAGCCATATTCTTCCGTTTCAGGCGTATGCTCTGTTTCCAGTTCTTTTATCCAACCAGCCGATTGAGATGCTTTTTCAAAGTCAAATAAACCGGTATTGAGTATGTCTTTCAGGTCTGTTTTCCCATAAGACGTCTCAATAATTCTAGCCTCCGGATTTAGTTTATGGATAATCGCCTTTAATTCTCCAAGTCTGTAGGGACTCACCAGATCTGATTTATTTAAAATGATGATATTGGCAAATTCAATCTGGTCGGTCAGTAAATTTACAATTGTGCGGTTGTCCTGAGCATCGTCACTTAGTTCCCTGTTGTAAATGGTATCTGTACTTGTAAAGTCTTTGCTGAAATTTAATGCGTCGACCACAGTAACCATGGTGTCTAATCTGCTGAAACGGGAGAGGTCTATCCCTGATTCTTCATCTATATATGAAAATGTCTGTGCAACCGGCAAAGGCTCGGATATACCGGTAGATTCTATCAATAAATAATCAAAACGTTCCTCTTTTGCCAACTCCTCAACTTCTTTTAGCAAATCTTCTCTTAGGGTACAGCATATACACCCGTTGGACATTTCAACAAGCTTTTCTTCTGTTCTGGATAAGGTGTTTTCATTTCTGACAATGGCAGCATCTATGTTGACCTCACTCATGTCATTGACAATCACTGCTACTTTCATATTCTCCTTATTGTGAAGAATATGGTTTAATAAGGTAGTTTTTCCTGCTCCCAGAAATCCACTTAATACCGTTACCGGAATCTTTCTCATAGACGTACGTTTAATTAGTTAGCAAAAATAATAAGTATTCTTTTATATGCAACAGGGTTGCATGTAAAAAAGTGCATATCTAATTATGACAACGTGATTATTTTGAGGAAAACCTGTTTATTATACTTCTTAATAAAATAAGACCGGTGGAGGGGATACATATCCATACAACCTCACTTATTATCACACGCAATCCCCATTCTGAAAAGAAGTTTTTTATTCCGATAGGAGAGACCTGAATGGGCCTGAATGGAAAGAAGTATCGTTCATTATGAAAAGGGAAAAAATAATTAACTCCTAAACCACCATTGGTTAGAGAATCGAGCAGTCCGTGGGACAATGTGCTGAAAAAGAATAGTAAAACCAGAGCGACTCCTTTTGTAGATGTAAGTTTGGAGTTTCTAAAGAAGACCTTTTTGATAAAAACAGCCAGCAATAGCGCAAATAGAATGGAATGGGTAAAGCCTCTGTGTCCAAATGGGTGTTCATAGGGTATGCCAAAGGCATGTCCAAGTACATCTGCATCTGGAATAATGGTGCATAAAGCGGCCAGGCCAATGATTTTCCATGTGGTTTTCTTTCTGGCTATTTTGGCGATGCCCACCCCTAAAATTGCATGTCCGAATATGGATGCCATTATTTATTTATGTTTTTAATAATCCCCTTCATCATTGATGGGACTATAAATTTATGAAAAGGCCTTACAGGAATAAAATAAAGTTTGCCGAGCCAGTTGTTATGCTGGACGGTGGTAGAAAGTGTGAAAGAGTAGTTGTTGTAATCGTTTTCTAAAAATAAAGAGATTCTGAAGTTTAGGTGTTTATCATCCTCGCCCATGATTACTTCATTTAAATTTTTGTCAAGTATTTTGAACAGCCCCAGAGAATTTCCGACTTCTACTGTAAAATTTTCTTTATCCTGTTCTTTCTTTTTTTCATCCGGGACTTTCAATCCGATCAATTTTACAATTCGGTTTCTCATTGAAAAAAGCTTTTCTACCCATGCAGGTGCTGAATAAGCAAAGGCCTTGACAAGATCATCCACAATTATTTTTTTCTCACTTGTAAACCGGCACATGAAAGCATCGGAATAATCTATTTTCGAAAAAGATTTTTCTATTAAAGAATTAACCGGTAGGTGGGATTGTTCTAGTTTCATTTAGAGTTTTCTATAAGAGCATGAATGTCTAATTTTTAGAAAAATGTATTAATTCCAGGGTTTGGAACAGTTTTCCATCGCTGATGAGTGCACCCGATTCAAGAAGTTTAAATATTTCTTTTTCCCGCTCATCGGTATACATTTTTTCGCTTTTAAAAACTTCCAGGTTTAATTCATTTAATAGGCCCGGTTTCTGGTTTACCGCAGCGATAAAATCAGGATCTGTTAAGTCCGCATTCCCTTTGATGCTCATTCCAAGTAGTACCATCCGGTCACTGAGGCAATGAAAAGTCATAAGGTTGGAGGGTTCCCTGTGTTCTATGTAATTGACTTTTTTCAATACTTTTTCAAGTACTATATCAGAAAATATTTCTATTAGTTCTTCCACCTTCTCCGGATGTTCATTTTGCAGTTTTTTGTAGTCGTCCGCGGTTATGGTATTGCTGGCCAGAAAGTGTATGAATTCTGGTTGGAGCTCATTTAATTCGTCTTTTGTGAGTAGTCGGTACTTCATAATTGCAAATATAGACTGAATTTTAACAGATTTTGCGGATAAAAACTAAGGGGTTTCGCTTACCTTTTACTGTCCCAGGGAATACATAAGAAAGGTACTATGTCTTTAGTTATAGTTGTTAATTTGATGTATCTGTAAACTAGGGTGATACGGTTTTTGTCTATAAGCGGTATCAACAATTTGTCCAAAAAATGTGTTCTACTAATAAACGCTTTGGTTATGATGGAGGATGAGAATGTATTCGAATTGGAACAGCCACTTGCAGTAAGAATAAAGGATGATGTCTTTGAAGATCTCTTTGATAGATTGAATTTAAATAAAAGAGAAATTTATATGGCTACGCAAATAAAGCTGCTTGAGGGGTCTGTAGAAGGTAAAAAGTTTTTTAAATTACTAGGTGTTGAGGAGTTTATTGATGAAGATTATTTTCTTCTAATGGTTAACATAAGTCCTAATTAAGATAGAGCTGATATAAATCATCTTTTCTATTGCACCATATCATATCATATCTGCGTGTACCAATCTATATTTGATTTGTACATGCACATATGGTTATGGAAAATCTTGCGGCTAAACTGAATTTTTATAAAGAAAAACCATCCAGTGAAACTCTTCTGACTGGTGTCTCGAAAGTTGTCATGCTTGGTATCAGTGCTGGTAATGAGTTAAAAGCCCATACAAGCCCGGTAGACGCCATTTTGTCGGTAGTGTCTGGCAAAGGGGGTTTTGAGTATGAAAATAAAAACACCCTACTTTCTCCAGGGATGGTAATTAAGATTCCTGCTGACTTGATACACTCTGTTAAAGCTACGGAAGATTTAAAATTTCTTTTAATCAGATAACATATGAAGGATATTCAGACCAAAGAAGATATCAGATGCTTTGTCGACTCCTTCTATGACAAAGTAAACGCCGACGCGATACTTTCACCCGTTTTTAATCACCACTCGAAGGTAAATTGGGAAAAGCATCTTCCGATCATGTATGATTTTTGGGCCTCCATTATATTAGGTAGCATGGAGTATAAGGGACAACCTTTTCCCAAGCACGCCGGATTACCGGTTGAAAAAAAGCATTTTGAGCAGTGGGTTCATTTATTTACCCAGACCATTGATGATCTTTTTTCAGGGCCGGTGGCCGATATGGTAAAGATCCGGGCTGTTACCATAGCTTCAGCTTTTCGATATAAGATGGGAATTTATTAGATTTAGCTTTATTTATCTTAATCTATGGAAATTGCCGGAAATCCTTTTCTTGAATTTGCTTTAATACTTATCATAGCCGCTGCTGTTGGGGCAATAGGCAGGCTTCTTAAGCAGCCTTTAATTGTTTCGTTTATTGCCGTAGGTATCATCGTAGGGCCATCTTTCTTTGATCTTATAACCCTGCATGAGCAAATCTCCTTGCTTGCTGAAATAGGAATTGCCATTCTGCTATTTGCGGTTGGGCTCAAGCTTGACCTTACGCTGATAAAATCTACCGGAAAGGTTGCCTTGATGACGGGTATGGGCCAGGTTATTTTTACATCTGTATTTGGTTACCTTATCGGGTTGTTATTGGGTTATTCTCACATAAGTGCTCTTTATATAGCCATCGCCCTTACGTTTTCAAGCACCATTATCGTTGTAAAGTTACTCTCAGACAAAAAAGAGATTGATTCTTTGCATGGGCAGATATCCATTGGATTTCTGATTGTCCAGGATATTGTGGTGGTTTTATTAATGATTGTTTTGTCTGCTTTTGGAGCCGGCGCTGATCAGGACGATACGTTGGCTGCTATGGCAGTGGTTTTTGTCAAAGGTATAATCATGATATTAACCCTGGGTCTGCTCATGAAGTTTGTATTGCCTTACCTTTCTAATGAACTTGCTAAGTCTCAGGAGCTGCTGGTTCTTTTTGCCATAGCATGGGCCGTGACTCTGGCAGCCTTGGGTGATTACATAGGCTTCAGTAAAGAAGTTGGAGCTTTTTTAGCAGGGGTTTCCCTGGCATCCACCTCATACAGGGAAGTGATCAGTGGTCGGTTAATTTCTTTACGCGACTTTTTGCTCTTGTTTTTCTTTATTAATCTGGGGGCGCATCTTGATTTATCGCTTTTGGGCGCTCAGATCTGGCCGGCCTTACTATTTTCTCTTTTTGTACTGTTGGGAAATCCTTTGATTGTTATTTCTATTATGGGTTTGATGGGCTACCGGCGTCGGACCGGATTTCTGGCCGGCCTTACCGTTGCTCAGATCAGCGAATTTTCTTTGATACTTGCTGCATTGGGATTTTCTCTCGGCCATATTGATTCTGAGACGGTAGGCTTAATTACACTTGTAGGCTTAATAACCATTGGTTTGTCTACCTATATGATCCTTTATTCCCATCCCTTGTTTGAAAAGTTGTCTACCATATTAAGGCCATTTGAAAAAACGGTTCCTTACAGGGAAGCCATGCAAAAAAAACTTGAACATCAAAAAATCGATGTTATTATTTTTGGGTTGGGGCGTTACGGTGACAATATTGCTGAAAGCTTAAAGCTTGAAAAACTAAATATTCTGGGAATAGATTTTGATCCTAACATTGTAAATCGTTGGCAAAAAGCGGGGAAAAATGCCCAGTATGGTGATGTAGAGGATCCTGAATTGCTGGATCATTTACCAATAAAAAATACACGCTTTATCATTAGCACGTTTCCTGATGTTAATGTTAGTCTGACTTTACTGAAATACCTCAAAGAATATAATTATGAGGGCAAAGTGGCACTTACAGCGCATAAAAATTCCGATGCAGAGCAATTGCAGAAAGCAGGAGCTGATATAATTCTTCTACCATTTGTTGATGCTGCTTTAAATATTCTTACTAAGTTGAAAGGATAATTTCCTGATAAATATCATGTGTAGAAATAGGGAAAGTCAATATAGTTTTTTAAACTTATAGTTAGATTTACTCAGCTTTTACATAAATCTTATATATGAAACGTACCCTACTTTTTCCGACGGATTTTTCAGAAAATGCAGATCATGCATTGGATTATGCTGTCGCCATGGCAGGTGTTATGGATGCTGAAATTCTTGTTTTTCATGCTTATTCCATTGTGCTTGTAAATACCGATATGCCGTACACGCTCGTAGAGAAAGAACTCGAAGAAGTTAAACATAGAGCTGTAAAGGGTCTTGAAGGGATTCTTCATAAAATCAAATCCAAGAATCCATCTATTTCCGCTTCCTATATTCTTAAACAAGGTTTTCCCTCCTCGGATGTTATTGAAATTGCCAAAGAGAAAGACGCAGATATGATTGTGATGGGTACGCAGGGAGCCGGAGCGGTAAAGGCCCTGGTGTTTGGAAGCAATGCGGCAGAAGTTATAGAAAAGGCAAGCTGCCCAGTGTTTGCTATTCCTAAAAATGCCGTCTTTAAGGAAATTAGAAGCATTGTTTATGCCAGTGATTACTATGATTCCGATATTCACGACATTCATCGTTTAGCTTCGATTGCAAAGGAATTTGATGCAGATATAACTATTCTTAATGTATCGGATGAGGGTAAAGAGATACAAAAAGCAGTTACAGAGTTGTTTGTTAGGGATTTGAGGGAAAAGATTTCTTACCCAAAAATTGATGTTGCCCTGGTTGAAGATGATGATATAGCTCACGGTATTGAAAAATACATTAAAGAGAATCCGATTGACATGCTTGTGATGTCAACCCGTAAAAGAGGGTTTATCGAAAAACTTGTTGATCGAAGCCTTACAAAGAAAATGGCCTATCATGCTCAGGTGCCATTGTTGGCATTTCACCATAAAGTTGATTTTTAACATTACAGTATGGCATTTCTGATTTTTTTATTGCCATTTACTATTCTGATTGTCCTTACGGTTGTACTGAAAAGGCCGTTATGGCAGGCTGCTCTTGCGAGTTATGTTACAGGAGCAGCCTTGTCTGTTTATGCCAAAGGGTTTTCAGCCGAATTGGTTTTGGTGCCTTTTACCTATGCTGTATTCATTGCCTTAGAACTAGCCCTTATCTTGTTTGGTGCAATTTTCTTTTTAAATTTTCTCAGGGATAGTGGTGCCATAGAGAAAATTCAGGGTGCCTTAAATAAGGTTACTTCCGATATGCGCTTGCAGGCTATTTTACTTTCCTGGCTCTTCGGTAGTTTTATTGAAGGCGCATCAGGTTTTGGAACACCTGCCATGATAGTTGCTCCACTGCTTGCCTCTTTAGGGTTTCCGCTTCTTTTGGCCGTTGTTCTTCCCTTAATGGCAAATACGACCGCAGTTACCTTTGGTGCTGTCGGCACTCCGGTAATAATCGGGTTTAGTGGCATAGATGCAGCGGCCGATTCAGGTATTTTTGCGGCTTCCGTAAACGTGTTTGCCGGATTATTTGTGCCCGTCTTTATTCTCTATTTTGTAGTAAGGCTGAACGGAGGGAGTTTAAAAAAAGACTTCCGGGAATGCCTGCCATTTGCCCTTTTGTCAGGCTTTTGTTTCCTTATTCCTTATTTCCTTTTATCGCTTTTCGGGGTTGAGTTTCCTTCTCTTTTTGGAGGCCTTATAGGATTGTTTATCTGCATTGCTTCCATACGATTTGGTTTTCTTGTACCTGATTCTGGAAAACCTGAATCCGGAGTGTCCTTAAAAGATATGGCGATTGCTTTTTTTCCTTATATTTTGCTAAGCGCCCTTTTGGTCGCCGGTAAGTTCTTGTTTATGAATTATACTTATATACTTGAATTATGGTTTGGCGTCACCAGGAGGTTTCCTTTGTTTCAACCCGGAATGGCATTTTTAACCACAGCCTTTTTTCTGTATGTATTTTCAAAAAAATTCCGATCCGTTGATGTTAAAAAAGCGACCTTGGATGCCTTAAACGTTCTTCCTAAACCTTTTTTTGCTATTTTGTTCATAGCTTCCCTGGCACAGAACCTTTTGTTTATTGGAAATGAGTTTAGCCTGATCTATAAAGCAACTCCCTATCTTACCGAAGGCTCTTTACTTATACTGGCGATCTTTACCGGTACCTTCGGAAGCTTTGCTGCAGGCAGCGCAACCGTTTCTAATTTGCTTTTCGGAACGGAGTTGTATACTGCGGCAATTGCCATCGGAGCCGGAGGTGCAGCTGTGCTGGGCATGCAGTTGATTGGAGCGGGAATAGGTAATGCATTGGCTTTGCAAAACATTGCGGTGGTGCAGGCTGCCGTAAAACTGGAAGGAAAAGAAAAAGATATTTTGCGTCAGCTTTTTGTGCCTTCGTTAATATACATTACGGTGGCTTCTCTGGTGGGACTTTCTTTTTATTTTTTTTCTTAAGCCTCTGTAAAGGTCTTTTTTTGACCCAAAAACAATTGCAAGCAGACAATGGTTGAAAGATCAACGTTTACTAAACTTTTATGAGAAACTTTTTTACCATACTAAAAAACACAGTAATAGAATACATTGATGATGAACCTTTCGATCTAAGCGCTATAGTTGCCTATTATTCCATTTTCTCCCTTCCGGCAGTTCTGCTTATTATAATCTCAATCGCAGGTATGTTTTTTGGTGAAAATGCTGTAGAAGGAGAGATAAGTCATCAAATAGCTATTGTTTTAGGAGAAGATGCAGCTAATCAGGTTCAAATGATGATAGCTAATGCTTATCAGGAGGAAAACACGGTGCTTATGACTGTAGTCGGAATAGGAGTATTGCTTTTTGGTGCAACCACTGTACTTGCCTCTATGAAGCGTTCCCTTAACAGGATTTGGCGGGTAAAGACCAAAAAAGAAACCAGCGCTATTAAAAAACTTGCCATTGACCGAATTATTTCTTTCGGAATAATTCTGGCTGTTGGTTTTCTCCTACTGATTTCATTAATTGTGACGACCGCTTTAGCTACTTTTGGATCCTGGCTACGTAGTGTTTTTCCTGATATGTTGTACTTCTTATTTTTTGTGGTTGATTTTATAGTTTCCATGGTGGTCATAGCCATTCTTTTTGCTATGTTATTTAAATTTCTTCCCGATGTCCGTGTTCAATGGAAAAGTGTTTGGATGGGTTCACTTTTTACCGCCTTCCTGTTTTTACTGGGAAAATTTGGCATGGGAATTTATTTTGGTAACCTTGACCCTGGTTCCTCTTTCGGAGCAGCAGGTTCTGTGGTGCTGCTACTTTTATGGGTAAATTATTCCTGCCTGATCCTTTTTTTAGGAGCTAAGTTTACCAAAAAGAATGCAGAGTTTCACAACCACTTTGTAGAACCGAAACCCAATGCCGAATGGACGCCTATGACCTTTGGTGCTTAATCTGTGTATGCTTACAAATAGGGAAAAAGCATCATAGCGTTTAGAAATTATACGAAGCACCTACTAATCCATAATGGAACATGGAGAAATTGTACACCTCCTGAACATCTGCACCACCTTCTAATATTCTGTATCCTACACGTGCCGTCAGGTGTTCTGTAAGGCTGTAAGGAATGGCCAATTGATAATCAAAAGCCCTTCCCATAGGAGTAGCCAGGCCATCTCCTTCAAGCAAGATTCCAAAACGTCCACCAAGTTTGTATTCCGCATACAAGTGAATTAATGGTACCACCCCAAAATCCGATTTTATATCCATTTGATCTCCCTGGGAAAGCATAATGGATGCATCACGGATCTTACCTGTGAGTCCCGCAGCCATTCGGAATTGATCGCCCCAGAGAAAGAAGTATCGATACGTTAGACGGTATGAGTTAAATGTATAGGCTACATTTGTTGGATTAGCTCCATCGAATATCGTGTTTTGAAACATAACATCTTCGCCTAACCTCCCTCTGTATTCCTGCTGAAATGGAGCATATAAGAATAAGACATCATGCTTGCATGCAATTCTGTAGCCTGCTCTGAACCTAAGTGTTGTTGTTCCTGAAGAACCCAGATCGTTGGCGTCAAACCTGGTTCCCACATCTCCAGGTATCTGTATTCTATTATATCCGCTAAATGCTCGATTTCCCTCAAAGTCAAACAGGAACTGAGCTTTCGCTTCAGGAATAAAGCCCAGTAGTAGTACTGTTATAAAACAAATTAACCCTCTCCACATAATCTTTCCCACGTTTTTATTAAAGAACAGAAAGGATTCCCTGATTGTTAAAGAATTTATTTATCTTAGATAAAAAGTAAATTACTATGCCCGGATGCGGTTATATATGTCCTTCCTGTAATGATACCGGTTATGATGCCAATGGTAAAGACTGTACCTGGTGCAAAAAAGATAATTCTCCGGATCAGGAAGAATGGATGAAGCAGGTTCATGAAGGGCCATGCTGCGGGGATCTTGGCCGGGCAGAGGAGGAATGATGAATATTATGATAAGCCTCCTCCTTGGTTAGTGTCGGTTTAGCAGTAAAGTTTCCGTGGTTGCGTCACTGACCAACCACCAATAATAGTTGGGTTTAAAAATTCCCAGAGTTCGTGAGAGGTTATGGGGTGGAGAAATAGCCCGTCCCAGGGAAAAAATGATTAGGAAGATTTTTTTCTTTTGTAGAGACGGGTTTAAAAGCGGGAAGAAAAAATAAAAAAATAATAATAAACCAGAGAATATACGGGCAG
>JBKBXU010000147.1:9932-11110 GCA_046313675.1 Cytophagaceae bacterium | reverse complement strand
GTATTCTTCCACAAATTGCACAAGAACACGACATTAATGACCTAAGTGGGGTTTATGTTCAGGAAGTAAACCCTGGAAGTGCTGCTGAAGAGGCCGGATTGCAAAATGGGGATGTTATAATTGCAGTGGAAGGAAATGAAGTAAATTCCACCTCAGAAGTACAAGAAATTGTAGCATTGGAAAGGCCGGGAGCTGAACTTAATATTACCTATAAAAGAAATGGAAGCACCAATGACACAACAGTAACTTTAAAACCTGAAAACGGAGAAGCCGTTGGAAGAAATTAAAATAAACTTAAGTGACAAAAAAAAGAAGCTTCTGATAACAATCAGAAGCTTCTTTTTTTGTCGTCGGGGTGGCAGGATTCGAACCTACGACCTCCACATCCCAAATGTGGCGCGATACCGGGCTACGCTACACCCCGAGTGTAACTAATTAACACTTTATTAATAAATAAAACTCCCTCCCGGAGCTTTAAACTTTAGGTGTGATTCCGTCCCGCTTCAAGCGGGAGACCTTCCCGACTTATTAGTCGGGATGCTCTATCCAAAGAGCTACCTAATCCAACAAAATCCTAAAACTCCCTATTAGAGTTTAAAAGAATTGTGTGATTCCGTCTGGATTCGAACCAGAGACCTTCCCGACTTATTAGTCGGGATGCTCTATCCAACTGAGCTACCTAATCCATAATTAGCCTTTAGGGGTTAACAAATTTTTTGATCTTTTTAAAACAAAAAAACTTCCAAATAATACTATTCAGAAGCTTTTAAAGTCGGGGTGGCAGGATTCGAACCTACGACCTCCACATCCCAAATGTGGCGCGATACCGGGCTACGCTACACCCCGAGTTGACAAACTAACACTTTATTAATAAATAAAGCTCCCTCTCGGAGCTTTAGTGATTCCGTCTGGATTCGAACCAGAGACCTACTGCTTAGAAGGCAGTTGCTCTATCCAACTGAGCTACGGAACCAATATTTTGTCTTTTACGACTTTAGAACATTCTTTTTCTTCCCTCTCAATACGAAACTGAGACCTTCCCGACTTAGTAGTCGGGATGCTCTATCCAAAGAGCTACGGAACAAATACTTTTTTAGAACATTCTTTTTCTTCCCTCTCAATACGAACCTGAGACCTTCCCGACTTAGTAGTCGGGATGCTCTATCCAAAGAGCTACG
>JBKBXU010000147.1:3984-9922 GCA_046313675.1 Cytophagaceae bacterium | reverse complement strand
AACCATTTGCTTATAACAGCAATAAACTAAGTCGGGGTGGCAGGATTCGAACCTACGACCTCCACATCCCAAATGTGGCGCGATACCGGGCTACGCTACACCCCGAACTAAATAATAATTATAAACAATCACATTAAACAATAATGGCGGAGAGGGCGGGATTCGAACCCGCGGTACCCGTTTCCAGGTACGACAGTTTAGCAAACTGCTCCTTTCGGCCTCTCAGGCACCTCTCCTTTTTCACTTCCTGAAAAAGTGCTGCAAATATAGCATTATAATTTTTAAATAGACAACCGCTTTTGAAAAAATAAAACAAATGTCTGGATAATTTTTTCCTACTATATTCGCTTTATGATAAATGCATATACATTCCTAAAAGTTCTGCAATAAATGAACTGGTATAAACAACTGGAGAATATTGAATTAGGTCTTATCACTGTATTTTTTACAGCATACCTGATATATTTTGTCCGTATGTATTTAATTTCAAAAACTCTTAAAACCAGCTTTAAAAGACTGCTGTTAAAATTCGGCATTCGTAGTATTTATTTTTTACTAATACTTATTTCTCTTTTAGGTCCTTCCTTTGGAAATACTAAAAAAGAAGCTGAAACCGAAATGAAGGATGTCCTTATTGCCATAGACCTTTCAGGTTCTATGGCCGCAGAAGATGTTTTACCAAATAGATTCAGGCTTGCCGTAAGAATGGCTGATCAACTAAAAACCTCCCTTAAAAATTGTAGAATTGGATTGATTATCTTTAGTGAAGGTGCCTTCATTCATTGCCCATTGACATCAGACAGAAATGCTTTTGACTTATTTCTCAACTCATTAAAACTTGGCCTTATTAATGAAAAAGGCACAGATTTTTCCAGTGTTCTAAATCTGGCTTTGGAAACCTTTCAAGCAGATGCGGAAATTGAAAGAAGCAAAATACTTGTCATATTAAGCGACGGAGAAGATTTTAGCGAATCGTCTGTTAATTTTATTCCTGAATATAAAAGCAACAACATCCCCATTTTTACCATTGCCATAGGCTCAAAAAACGGAACTTATATCAATAGTCATCTTCACGGAAGAGTAAATACAAAGACTTCCCCCTCCTTCCTTACCAATTTAAGCCGGGAAACAAATGGTACATTTTACGAAGCATCCTCTAGCTCTGACAGTGCGGAACAAGTTTCAGAAGATATAAATAGCTACAAAGGAAAATCTCAAAAAGCAATGGTACTGGATCCTTCAGGCAATAAATATTTTTATTTTTTATTGACGGCATTATTTTTCATATTTATGGATATCATTATAACATTTAATACACTCAGAATATGAAGCTGCTTGTATTTACGAGTATTTTTATTGGACTTTTTTCCGGATTTATGAGAATACACAGAATTAATAATATTCAGGAAAATGCCCTGCAACATTACGAAGAAAAAGATTTTGCTAAAGCTTCGAAGATGTATAAAGTACTTTATAATGAGTTTCATATTTCAGATGATAAAATGATTTTGAACCTCGCCAATGCCTGCTATCAGGCAAAAGATACTGCATGTGCAAAGGAGTTTTATAGCTTATTGTCATCCTCTGATAATCAAATCATAAAGTCTACAGCTCATCACCAAATGGGTATTCTTAGCTTTGAATCAGGGCGTGTTAATGAAGCCCTCCACCACTTCAAGATTTCCCTCAGGACAAATCCCGATAATGAATTGGCAGGGTACAATTATGAGATCCTCTCAAAGCTGTCTCATGGTAATGAAGTTAAAATTAAGATCCCCAAAACTGCAGGAACAACACTGGAAGCAAATCAACTTTCAGGAGATATTGAAACACAGGATGGTATAAACAAAGGAAATGAATTTCAAAGAAAAAACGAACCTGATGCTTCTGATCCGGGTACTAATGAGAGAGAACTTCTGCTTAAGAGTAACCTTTATAGAATAAATATAAATAAAACTAAAGCAGAACGCATTCTTGAAGAATTGCGTCATAAAGAGATTCAATACTGGCAGGAAAAGACAAGGTTTTCAGAAAATAAAAATGATCAAAATAAGGACTGGTAATTTTTTAAACATATGATAAAAGAAGTTTATGTAATAAGTGCTGTAAGAACTCCTATAGGAAGTTTTGGAGGCTCACTCGCTCCCTTATCAGCTACGAAATTGGGTGCTATTGCCATTAAAGAAGCAATTCAAAGAGCTGGAATTTCTCCTGATGAAGTTCAGGAAGTTATTATGGGAAACGTGTTATCTGCTAATCTTGGACAGGCACCTGCCCGACAAGCGGCCATATTTGCAGGACTTAACCCGAAAACTCAATGCACAACAATAAACAAGGTATGCGCCTCAGGATCAAAGGCAATTATGCTTGCAGCGCAATCTATTATGTTGAACCAGGCGGACATAGTGGTTGCCGGCGGCATGGAAAGCATGTCGAATGTTCCTTATTATCTGGATCAAAACCGCTTTGGACAGAAGCTTGGCCACGGGCAAGTCACCGATGGGATTATTAAAGATGGTCTTTGGGATGTGTATAAAGACTTTCATATGGGAAATGCTGCTGAAATCACAGCCAAAGAAATGAACATTACCAGAGAAATGCAGGATAAATTTGCTATTGAGTCCTATAAAAGAGCAGCTCACGCTTCTCAATCCGGATACTTTAAAAAAGAAATTGCACCTGTAGAAATTCAAACCCGAGGGGGATCTGTTATAATTGATGAAGATGAAGAATTCAAAAAAGTCAATTTCGAAAAAATCCCATCTTTAAAACCTGTATTTGATAAAAATGGCACAGTTACAGCGGCCAATGCTTCTTCACTCAACGATGGAGCTTCTGCCCTGCTTCTAGTAAGTAAAGAAAAGATGCAGGAACTAGGCTTAAAGCCAATAGCCCGTATTCGTGGTTTTGCTGATGCTGAACAGAGTCCTGAATGGTTTACCACTACTCCTTCAATCGCCATTCCAAAAGCGCTTAAGAATGCAGGTATCTCAAGTGATGATGTAAACTATTATGAAATTAACGAAGCGTTTTCAGTCGTTTCTATAGCCAATAATCAACTTTTGAAACTCAAGGCTGAATCAGTTAATATTTGGGGAGGCGCTGTATCACTCGGACACCCCATTGGTTGTTCAGGTGCACGTATCGTTACTACCCTATTAAACGTTCTTCAGGAAAAAGATGCCTCTATAGGAGTATCAGGAATATGCAATGGAGGTGGCGGTGCTTCAGCAATTGTCTTTGAAAGGGTTTAAAAAGAACTATAAAATATACTTATTCGTTAAGAAGAAAAATTTTCTATGAGAATCCTGCTTTTTGTTTCTTTTATGTTCTTTACGCTTTTTGGCTTCAGCCAGGAGCTTATCCGTACTTTTTATGAAGGAACGACACAGGTAAAAGAGGAATACTCTGTCATGTCCGCAGGAAACCCTGTAATGCATGGAGAATATAAAATGTTTTCCACCGATGGCACGGTAAGTAAACTTGCCTGGTATGACAATGGGGAGTTAGATGGTGAATACACGGAGTATTTTGAAAATGGCCAGATAAAAGTGCAGGGAAAATACAAGAAAGGCTCAAAAAATGGGGAGTTCACCTATTATGACATCAATGGCCGCTTGCTTTACAGGGAAAAATATGATCATTCTTCAAATCAGAAGTTCACAAAGCTTTACTCCAGTGGTAAACTTGCCGCCGAAGGTATATTGAAAAATGGTGTACTAAACGGCGCATTTACAGAATATTATGAAAACGGAAATATTAAAACACAATGCCACTACGAAGACGATCGCAGAAATGGTCCAATTTTAATATATAACCAGGAAGGTCAATTAATTCAAAAAGCCTTTTATGACGATGGAGAGCTAAAAAATGAAATAATAAGCTACTATCCTGGAGGAAAAGAGAAAGTAATTGCTTTCTATGACAATGGCATGTTGGAGGGAGCACTTAAAGAGTTTTACCCTAACGGGAACCTAAAGTCTGAAGCTCTATATAAGAATAATAAGCAAAACGGGGTATCCAAAACGTACTATGAGAACGGAAACATCCATACCGAAGAGCATTATAAAAACGGTGTCCTGAATGGCTACTTTAAAACATTTTATCCTGAAGGAGGAATCGAAACCGAATCTTTAATAATGGATGGAAAAAAAACCGGCCGCTTCCGCCATTATAACACGGAAGGCGTTCTGGTACTGGAAGGAAACCTATCCAATGGGGTTCTTCATGGATTGAATACTGCATGGTATGATGATGGAAACATCAAGCATAAATTCAATTATGAAAACGGGAAAAAAACCGGCAAAAACATCGTTTATTATCCGAATGGTAAAACTCAGGAAACACTTGACTTTTCAAAAGAAGAAAAGAGGCTGGAGAAAAAAACCTATTATGAAAATGGTGTTTTAAAAGAGGTACAGCAATTCGAAGAAGGCAAAAAAACCGGAGAATGGACTGTATATTATGACAATAAAAAAATAAAGCTTAAAGAAAGTTTTGTCGATGGCAAACTTAATGGAGAGCGCAGGATGTATAATGAAGAAGGCAATCTGGAAGAGCTTCAATTCTTCTTACATGATATAAAATCCGGAGAATGGAAAGCATTTTACCCTAACGGGAAAGTGCAAAAATTAACCACCTACAAAAACAATGTGCCCTATGGATCTTTTAAAAAATTCCATGACAATGGATCCTTATCTGTAGAGGGACAATATATAAATGGCAAAGAATCTGGAAAGTGGAACCATTATACAAAGGACGGCGAATTATTCAAAAAAGAGGTTTATAAGAATGGTGCCCTGGTATCGGAAAAATACTTGAACGAAGAGGCGCCTGAAAATAAGTAAAGCAATTTATTTATACCACAAATTATGACTCCGGCATTGTATGTTTTAAGGATTCAGCTTTGCTACTTAGTATTTTTTCATATTTTTGCCATTCAAAAAATCATTCCATGAAGGCAATTAAGGAGACTAATTTCACATTTCCCGGACAAACCAACTTCTATAAAGGAAAAGTTAGGGATGTTTATTATTTCGGAGACAAAATAGCTGTAATTGTAACAGACAGAATCTCTGCATTTGATGTGGTACTCCCCCGCCCTATTCCTTTTAAAGGACAGGTTTTAAACCAAATTGCCTTAAAATTTCTCAAAGCAACATCTGACATTGTACCAAATTGGGTAATTGACTCTCCTGACCCCGCTGTTACAGTCGGACATAATTGCGAGGGCTTACCTGTGGAAATGGTTATCAGAGGCTACCTTGCAGGCCATGCCTGGAGGGAATACAGAGATGGTAAGCGTATTATTTGTGGAGAGAAACTGCCGGATGGCTTAAAGGAAAATGATAAACTGCCTCAGCCCATCATTACTCCTACCACCAAAGCCAAGGAAGGACATGACGAGGATATCTCCAGGGAAGTAATTCTATCACAGGGCCTGGTTTCAAAGGAAGACTATGAATTAATGGAATCCTACACCCATAAACTTTTCCAAAGAGGAACAGAAATGGCATCTGAAAGAGGACTAATTCTAGTAGACACCAAATATGAATTCGGCAAAAAAAATGGAAAGGTTTACCTAATCGATGAAGTACACACACCGGACTCATCCAGGTATTTTTACATTGACGGATATGCGGAGAGACAAGCCCGTGGTGAAAAACAAAAACAGCTTTCAAAAGAGTTTGTAAGGGAGTGGTTGATAGAAAACAATTTTCAGGGAAAAGAAGGCCAATCTATTCCGGAAATAACGGATGAAAGAGTCAATTTAATTTCTGAAAGATACATTGAATTATTTGAGCAGGTAACCGGTGAGCAATTCATCAAGGCCGAAAATGCGGACCCTTTCGAACGAATAAATAAAAATATAGCTTCCTTTTTATTAAAAATGAAATAAAAGCTTTATCTTTAAGTCATACATAAACATTCCAATTGT
>JBKBXU010000147.1:0-3974 GCA_046313675.1 Cytophagaceae bacterium | reverse complement strand
GTATATAATCCTCATATGAAATTCTCAGTAGAAAAGAACGAAAAATATTGCCTGCTAACTTTGCAGGATGATAAATTAACTTCCATTTTGTCTCCTGAAATCAAGTCAGAATTTGTAAAACTTAATGCTGAAGGTTGCAAAAACATCATTCTTGACCTGACTAACGTCAAATATGTAGATTCCTCCGGGTTAAGTGCGATACTAGTCGGAAACAGACTATGTGACAACGAGGAAGGCATGTTCATCTTAACAAATGCAGGAGAACATATTCTTAAGCTCATCAAAATATCTCATCTGGAAAGTATTTTAAATATCCTCCCTACAGTAGAAGAGTCAATCGATGCGATATTTATGAATGAACTTGAAAAAAATTTAAGGGCTGAAGACAAAGAAGAGTAGAACTTGTCCTTTGAAGTAAAAATACTAGGATCGAACTCCGCTACTCCTGTCTTTAACAGACATCAGACATCCCAACTTCTTCAAATAGAAGGCCGGTATTTCCTTATCGACTGCGGCGAATCCACGCAGGTTCAAATGTTAAAATACCGGATCAAATCAGGTAAAATTGACCATATCTTCATTAGTCATTTACATGGTGATCATTTTTTTGGATTAATAGGCCTTCTTAGTACACTCCATTTGCATGGAAGAACGAAGGATTTATACCTGTTCGGCCCTCCAGGCCTGGATGAGATAATTACAATTCAGCTAAAGCATTCAGAATCCAACTTAAATTATAAAATAATTTTTAAGGAATTGGCCACCAAAGAAAACCAGGTAATACTGGATCTTGACAACCTTACTGTGAGTACCATTCCTTTGCAGCACAGGATACCTTGTTGCGGCTTTCTATTTAAGGAAAAGCTAAAAAGAAGACGAATTAACAAGGACCTGATTCCTGAAAATTTATCACTTCAAAACTTAGCCTTGCTTAAAAAAGGCGAAGATATCATAGATGCTGAAGGTAATCCTATAGAAAACGCAAAAGTTACCCTCCCTCCTAAAAAAAGCAGGTCCTACGCTTATTGCTCAGATACTATATATGACGAAAGCATCATTCCTTTAATAAAAAACTCTGATCTTTTATATCATGAGGCTACTTTCCTGCATGACATGCATCTGCGCGCGCGGGAAACCTACCATACTACCGCCCTTCAGGCAGCCCAAATTGCAGAAAAATCGGGTGTGGCTAAGCTTCTTATTGGTCATTATTCAGCTCGATATCGTGATTTAACCCCTTTTCTTGAAGAGGCTCGGACAGTTTTTCCCAAAACCTTCCTTTCAATAGAAGGTGATACCCATAGTATTGACGAATAGTTAGAAGTATTTTATTTCCAAAGAAATGACAGGAAGATTTTCTTCAGAAACCAGCAAAGCGAATACGCTCTTTATCGTCCTGAGCGGCATATTTCTGACAAATGCCATAGTTGCAGAAATTATAGGGGTTAAAATATTTTCTGCAGAGGCTTTGGTTGGCGCTGATCCCGAAGGTCTGGAACTTATGGGCGGCTTTAGATTAAACTTTACACTTACAGCAGGTGCAGTTATCTGGCCCATCGTTTTTATTACAACCGATATCATTAATGAATATTTTGGAAAGCAGGGAGTAAAAAAAATAAGCTATATAACCGCTTTGTTGATAGCCTATGTGTTTATCGTGGTATATATGGCCACCATGCTCCCTCCTGCTCAATACTGGTTGGATGTCAACAAAACTCCGGGCGATGCTGACGGATATAACATCAATTACTGGTATTCTAAAATATTTACCCAAGGACTTGGAATCATTATAGGCTCCATAACTGCCTTTTTAATTGGACAAATACTTGATATTTATGTATTTGATATGATTCGTTCCACCACAGGCAAGCGCTTTCTTTGGTTAAGGGCAACCGGGTCGACCCTGGTATCTCAATTAATAGACAGCTTTGTCGTTTTGTTTATAGCATTTTACCTCTTTAATCGTGCAAATCCATGGAACATGGAGATGATTTTCAAAATTGGTACAAACAATTACCTGTTTAAAATAGGGATAGCTATTTTACTGACTCCTTTACTATACATTGCCCACCATTTTATTGACAGGTATCTTGGAATTTCCAGAGGCAAAGAAAAGATTAATGAACCGAAAAAAGAATTAACTATAGAGTAGGTAAAATAGCCATTATTTCTTCAATCTTTTTTCGCATGGCTGAATAGTTACAACTGTAATTATTAACCATAATAGAAAACGCCATAATTTTTCCGTTTTTATCCCGAACATATCCTGAGTAGCATATTACCCCTTTAAGTGTTCCGCTTTTTGCCCGTAATTTATTTTCTGCCGGGGTACCTTTACATACATTCCACAGAGTTCCGGATTTACCTGCAACAGGTAATGATTCATAGAGGGATTCGCTAAAAGATTCCAATGAGATTTTTTGCATTGCCTGAACCATAAAATTCGGTGATACCAAATTAGTCCCTGAAAGTCCGCTACCATCGTAAATTTTAAAACATTCAGAAATATTTTTATCTGACCAATATTCAGAAACCACTTGAAGGCCTCCTTTTACACTTCCATTTTTCTTCTTATATGATCCAAGCGTCTTAAGCAAAGACTCAGCATAAAGGTTAATGCTATACATGTTTGTATAATATACAACTTGCTTTAATTCAGGAGACAAGTGAACTGCTATTTTTGTACGTTCGACTAAAGGTTTATCAATAAATAAAATATTGGAAGCTTTTTGATTTATTTCAATACCATTCTCTTGAAGTTTCCGCAAAAAAGATCCTGCACAGTATCCTACAGGGTCAGGCAAAGAACCCTTAATAGTAAACTCCCTGGATCCGGCAGGTATGGTGCCGCTTACCATTCTGAAATCTGTATAAGGAGAGCCATAAATATATGCATTATCGCCTGTACCTGCAGCAGCAGTAATTACCTCATTCTTGTAGTTAAATGGAAGATCAGGCTCTGTCCGGAGGATTTCAGCCTTTTCCGAAACCTTTCCGGGTCGAAATATTAATTTATAGGTATTTTCATAAATATTAAGTCCAAAAACTCCCGCTCCATAATAATTCCCTATATCAGACCATATCCATCCTTCAGGAATAGGGTTATTATCAAAGACCGATCCATCACCGATAACGGATCCAGTAATTCTTTTTATCCCTAACTCTTTGAGAGATAGTAACCATTTATCTGAGATTAAATTCCAGTCTGTTTCCTTAAAACGATCACTTCCAAAGGTAGGATCACCGCTTCCACGTATGTAAAGATTGCCATCAAGAACACCACTTACGATCTTTCCATCATATTCCAAATGCGTTTCATACCTATATTCAGGGCCTAATATTGCCAATGCCGTAGCCGTAGTGATGAGTTTAAGGTTTGAAGCAGGCACAAGGCCCTTGCTTTCGTTGAGCCCCACTATAGTGCTCTTATCATCCACATAGGCTAAGCTAAACCCGAGCCTGCCATCTTTAAGGACGGGATCACTTTCCAAATTACTCAACGCTTTAATCAGCTTTTCTTTATTGCCTTGCGCAGAAAGATCAGCAGAACAGCTTAAAAAAAATAAAAGAATAAAATATGAAATAAAACATCTCAACAAAGTTGCACGCATAAACATTTTTTAGTAATATGAATTATAAAGTAAGAATATCCAAACTTGAAAAATTCCCCTTTCTATGTCTTTTAAAGAAAACGATTCTTCCAATGAAATCAATAAAGAATCAACAGGTTTTTTACCTACAGAAAGAAATTATTCAGAATCTAGGGATAAAGAACATAATCTAAGCAAAAACCAGCTTTTTGCTCTAATCTGCGAAGAGAATTTTTCAAATAACTCTATTGATAAGATTAACCATCAGGTCACATCTCATCTATCGGATAATTTTGGCATAACATATTCTTTTATAATAGCTCCTGATGAAGACGAGGAACATTTTATTATAAAATCATTTTCTGGAAATAAAAACTCTTTTCT
>JBKBXU010000146.1:0-11205 GCA_046313675.1 Cytophagaceae bacterium | reverse complement strand
TCTTTATATACGGTTAAAGGCTCAAGTCCACTGTATTTAGCCAGGGATTCTAATTTTGGGATTACGCGGGGTCTATATTTTTTAACAGCCTCGGCAATAATCTTTATATGATCAGGTGTGGTTCCACAACACCCACCAACTATATTGACAAAGTTATTTTGTAAAAATTCCTCAATCTGAACCACCATTTCTTCGGGTGTCTCATCATATTCTCCCATTTCATTAGGAAGTCCGGCATTGGGGTATGCACTCACATAAAATGGGGCTTTTTCAGAAAGGGTATGTAGGTAAGGCCGAAGTTCTCGTGCTCCCAAAGCACAGTTTAGACCTATACTTAATAAAGGCATATGTGATACGGAATACAAAAAAGCTTCCGTAGTTTGTCCTGACAATGTTCTCCCACTTGCATCGGTAATTGTTCCGGATATCATTATGGGAAGCCTTCGTCCGATTTCCTCAAAATACTGGTCTATTGCATATAATGCTGCTTTTGCATTCAGTGTGTCTGTAATGGTTTCAATAAGAAGCAGGTCTACTCCACCATCAATCAATCCTTTTGCCTGCTCTCCAAACGCATCTACCAGTTCATCAAAAGTAATTGCCCGATAACCGGGATCATTAACATCAGGAGACATTGAGGCTATTTTTGTTGTTGGCCCCATAGCACCGGCCACAAACCTGGGCTTTGCAGGATTCTTTTTTGTGAATTCGTCAGCGACTTCTTTGGCAATCTTTGCAGACTGGAAATTTAGTTCGTAAACCAGACTCTGCATTTCATAATCAGCCATCGCCACCCAGGTACTACTGAACGTATTGGTCTCAACGATGTCTGATCCTGCCTCAAAATATTTACCATGTATCTCTTTAATGATTTGTGGTTGGGTAATAGAAAGCAGATCATTATTTCCCCTTACAGAACCGGGATGATCTTTAAAACGCTCACCACGATAATCATCTTCAGTAAGTTTATAACGCTGAATCATGGTACCCATAGCACCATCTAAAACAAGAATTCTTTCCTTCAGAATTTCTGTAATGTCTTTCTTCATGAATTTAAAATAAAGTAATACAATCATAAAGGTTTTCCTTTATGAAATCAGGCAAAGAAATTTAACGGAAGATCTATTAATTGTAGATAGGAGCTTCCTTATCTGTCTCCGACTTGTAAAACGGAGTGGGATTTAGCACCATCCAGGTTGCTAAGATTTCACAGGGCCCAGTCCCTCCATCTTTCCTGATAAGTTTTACAAATAAAACTGTATTTATCATATAAAGCAATATTTAACAAGTGCTTTTTATTTCAATCTCTTTTCCTATTCATTGTTTGTAATTATTTACTATTTTTGACAACTAAATTTTCACCCAAAACTTTAATAATTTGAAATTAGGTGCTGTAGATATCGGGTCCAATGCTATACGATTTCAGATCACAAAAGTCTTACGATATAATGATCTTATCTCGTTTAAAAAACTGGAGTATGTAAGGTTTCCACTTCGTCTGGGTCAGGATGTATTTAAATACAACGAAATCAGAGCTGAAAAAGAAGCAAAGTTCATCAAACTTATTCAGACATTTAAAAACCTCTTTGACCTTTATGAGGTTGACGACTATGTTATTTGTGCTACTTCAGCTATGAGGGAGTCTAAAAACGGCAGCGACATTGCCTATAAAGTCAAAGAACTTTTAGGTGTAAACATTGAAATAATTGAAGGTGAATTAGAGGCAGAACTCATAAACAAAGTTCTTTATAATGAGTTGGATGAAACTAAGAGCTATATACATATTGATGTAGGTGGCGGTAGTACGGAATTAAACATCTATGAAGCCCGGAAGAAATTAGCTTCCAGGTCTTTTAAAATTGGTTCAGTACGACTTTTAAACGGCAACGATTCACCTCTGGAGTGGAAAGAAATGCAAAGTTGGGTAGAGGAAAAAACAGAAAAAGTTAAAAAACCGATCGTTGCAATAGGCACCGGAGGTAACATAGGTAAAATCTATGAAATGGCCAATTTAAAGCCTGCAAAAGAAAAAAAGCATATGATCAACCTGGAAAAAATGCAGGAAGTAAAGGATCATATCTCTAAATATAGCTACGAGGAACGCATTCACGTCCTTATGCTAAACCCTGACAGAGCCGATGTAATTCTTCCAGCATCAGATATTTATATGACAGTAATGCATTGGGCCAGGGCTACAAAAATGTTTGTTCCTGAACTTGGCTTGAAAGATGGTCTTATGCTCATGTTATATGAAAAACATAAAGACAAACTGGATAATCTCGAGAACATAGTAAGTGTAAATAAATATCAGAAATAAATGATCCTGGAAAGACTAAAAGCAGAAACCGCAGAAAATCACCGTCTGTTAGAAAACAGCGGTCTTATGTCTCCGCTTTTACAGGACACGATTACAATTGAACACTACAAAAAAATACTCCTTACATTTTATGGATATTTCGCACCTCTTGAAGCTTCCATACTCAATCAAAAGGACCTTCATGTTTATTTACCGGACCTGAACGAACGAAGAAAAACTGAAAGGATTTTAGATGACCTGCAATCCCTATCCTCTCAAAAGATTCCATCTCCCGAATTGTCTAAAAAAATTCCGGAAATTAAAACCCTTAATCAGGCTTTTGGTTGTTTATATGTCATGGAAGGATCTACCCTTGGAGGAAGTGTTATATATAAAAGCCTGAATAAGCATCTCGGGCTAACTCACGACAATGGATGTTCTTTTTTTTACGGATATGGTTCTTCAACAGGGTCTACATGGAAATTATTTCAAAACAGTCTTATACACTACAGCACCCTTCCGGAAGCCAATACCGATCATATAGTAAAAGCAGCAAACGATTGCTTTTTTGGGTTTAGGGAATGGATAATGCAAAGGCCTGAATGAACAAATACCAAGAGTTATTTTGCGACAAAATATTATTCAACAAGTCGGAAAACCTCCAAAATTTTGGCTTACTTATAATCCTGAACAAGGAGTATAAAATCATTTATATAAGTCCTGATACCGGCTATTTTTCAGATTTCACCAATTTCACTAATAGATTTATTTGGGAAGTATTCTCTTCAAAAAATAAAGATGATTTCCAAAAACTTTTAGAAGGCCTTAAGGAAAGTGAAATTCTTGACACTATTGTACAATGCAAAAAAACTCATACAACGTATTATGCTTCTTTTTGTAAAACAGGAAGTTTTATTCATCTAACTCTGGAAGTAGACTCTACTCCTTTTGAATTCGAGCACTTTTCTTTTGCTCAAAACTTTGCAAACCTTCTGAATGAAAGCCAGACGCTTTCTGATCTTTTTGACAGGATTGTAGATGAAATACAAAAAATAACCACATATGATCGTATCCTTTTATATAAATTTCTACCTGACTGGACAGGAAGAGTTTTAGCAGAAGTGACTACTAATTCTTTCAAATCATTTAAAAATTTCCATTTCCCTTCAACTGATATCCCCGCAAAATTCAGGGAGCTTTATCAAAAAATCAACTACAGATACATTCCTGACGTAAGTGCAAAGTTTATTGACATTAATATTCCGGAAGAAGTAGACCTTTCTCTTTGCAGCCTAAGAGGAGTCATGCCGGTTCACAAAGAGTATTTGTTAAATATGGAGGTAAAAGCATCTATATCTGTCCCAATATTAGTAAATGGAAAGCTATGGGGGCTGATCGTTTGCCATAATAAAACACCTAAAGGCCTGGATTTTAAATATCGAAATTTACTAATCCTACTTTCTTCTTTTTGCGCTACAGCCATTTTCAATAAAGAACAGTTAATCACTTCCCGGCTTATCCGGGAGAAAAAAGATAAATCATTACAGGTTTTAAATAAAAAATCCGTTGACAAACATATCATTAAAAGTATTTTAAATAAGGAATTCCTTAATTTACTAGACTGTCAGGGGATGATGTTCACCTTTGAAAACAAACTTCATTCAAAGGGCTATATCCCTAATAATGATGAGCTTCTCAAGCTAAAAGAATGGTTCGATGATAAAAATCTAACAGACATTAGTTACTGGGAAAATTTTTCAGAAATCTATCAATCACAAGTACTAATCAACAAAGCAGCTGGTGTACTATTTATACCAGTGAACCCTAAAAAAAGTGAATATATATTGTTTTTCCGGCCTGAAAAAGTAAAAACCTTAAGATGGGCCGGAAATCCTAAGGAAGTGCTTTTTTATAGTGAGAATAAAAAGAAATATTTTCCCAGAAAGAGTTTTACAGAGTACAGTGAATCCATTCATGGTGAATCCGAAAACTGGGAACCACATGTTATTGAGACTGCTCATTTCTTAAAAAATCACATTACAGAAAAAATACTCCGGTATCAAACCATGAAAGCTGAAATTGCCGAGAAAGAAGTAAGCCAACTATCCTTTATAGCCAGAAAAACAGACAATCTTGTGTTTTTAATAGACAATAAAGCTAAAATTCAATATTTCAACCCATCTTTCGGGAAATTTGCAGGAATTAGCTTTAATCAAGCAAAGCAAAAATCTCTTACTGATATTTTTCCTGGCAATGAATATTTTCATCAAATTACCAATCTTATACAAAGTAATTTAATTAATAAAGCATTTTCTCAACTAATCTCTATAGATCACAAGGAAACCATAAAACATTATAATTTCCACTTCACCCCTCTTTACACTTCAAATAAAAACCTGGAGAAAATAATAGCCATTGGTATTGATGTTAGCCCCATAAAAACATATTCAGACAAATTAGCTGAGAAGAATCAAGAACTTAATCGGTTCTCGTACATTGTTGCACATGACCTTAAGGCTCCTCTTAAAACTATGAAGGGTGTATTTACTTTAATTGAGGATGATCTGAAAGAATTGCCCAGCAAGCATATTGTACTTATGATAGATATGATTAAAAAGTCCATTATAAATATGGATGAAATGATATCAGGTATATTAGCTTATTCCAAAGTCGGAGAAAACCCTAAAAAGGAAAAGGTAAACCTGCCTAAACTGATAGAAGAGGTTATTAGTATTTTAAACCCTTCTACAAGGTTTAAAATTAAAACAGAAGTACAAAACATTGAGCTTGTTACGGAAAAAATTCTATTATACCAGGTTATTTCTAATTTAGTAAGTAATGCCTTGCGTTATCATGATAAAGATGAAGACCCATGGATCAAGATCCATGTCATAAAAAATAAAAAGAATTTATTAATCAGTGTTTCCGATAATGGCCCGGGGATTCCTAAAAAACAGCAAAAACGAATATTTGAAATCTTTCAAACTGCCCATGGTACAAAAAGAGAAGACAGCACAGGCATCGGACTTGCTATAGTAAAGAAAATTATTGAGAATAAAGGTTGCACAATTGACGTTAAATCTACTCTCGGCAAAGGTACTGAATTTATATTTACATGGCCCACTAAATAACTTACCAAAGATTATCGCTTACTCAAAAAGCCTTGCCTTATTAATGGTTTCTTCTGTTACCTTATAAAATTCATGATGAATATTAAAAGGTTCTTCCCCGTTTAGCTCCTTTATAACGTAATTACCGTCCTCCTGAAGAATATACGAATTAACGTTATCTTTTAAATTATAGGCTAGTATATTAATGGCTTGTTTTTTAAGTAAAGGATCAACAATGAGAAATAACGATTCTATACGCCGTTCAAAACTCCTTACCATCATATCAGCACTCCCCCCATAAACTTTGGGATCGCCATTATTATGAAAATAGAATAACCTCGTATGTTCGAGGAAATCACCTACAATAGACTTAACCGTTATATTCTCACTTAATCCTGCTCTTCCTGGCCTAAGGCAACACATACCTCTGACGACAAGTTTAATCGGAACACCGGCTTGGGAAGCTTTATAAAAGGCATCAATGGTTTCTTTATCCTGAAAAGAGTTAAGTTTTATAACAATTCCTGACGGAAGTCCTTTGGATGCATTTTGGGCTTCTTTATCTATTAACTCTATAAGCTGACTACGCATATCTCCGGGAGCCGTAATCAGGTTCTGATATACACTTGGCAAAGAGTGTCCGGTGATAACATTAAAAAAGTCATTGATGTCATGTGCATAAACCTCATTGGTAGACAACAAGCTCAAGTCTGTATAAAACTTGGCAGTATCTTCATTATAGTTTCCACTCGACATATGAACATAGCGTCGTACCTTTTCTCCCTCTTTCCGGACGATCAACATTAATTTTGTATGGGTTTTATAGGAACCAATACCATAAATCACAAAACATCCGGCTTTTTGAAGTCTCTGCGCCTCTTTTATATTATTTTCTTCATCAAAACGTGCCTTGACTTCAAACAACACGGATACGTGTTTCCCATTTTCCGCTGCTTTAAGAAGTGCATTAGATATTCGCGATTCCTTGGCCAAACGGTAAATAGTAATCTTAATGGCTAAAACATTAGGGTCTTCTGCAGATTTTTCAAGCAAATCTATTACAGGTTGCATCGTATTGTAAGGATGGTGCAATAGAATGTCCTGATGCTTTAAATGTTCAAAGATGTTCCCTGACTGATAATTTGAAAAGCTTATGGGAGGCACAGGCGTTGGGTTTGCAGGCGTCCGCCCTCTGAATTCCTTATGTCCCACAATTTGCATTACCCCATTATAATCAAGAATCTGATCGTTTTTAAAGATATTAAATTCATCAATATCCCAACGTTCCATCAGGGTCTTCATCATCCAATTAGAGTATTCACTCTGAATTTCAATACGCACTACCCTACCCGTTCTTCGCGATTTAAGTTTCCTTTTAATTTCATCAATAAACCTAGCCTCCATATCGTCACTTTCATCAAGTGAAAAATCTCCATTACGTGTTAGTCTGAAGAGATCCACAGAAACTATCTGGACATTTTTATACAGATTATCAATTCTCCAACGTATAATTTCTTCTATGGAGATGAAGACAATTTTATCGTCTCGCTCCAGCTCATAAAAACGAGGTAAATTTTGTGGAATTTGTATAAACGAAAGTCTTTTATTGTCTTTTGCCGCATTAGGATTTATGGTCACTACTCCAAAAATCAACAGCTTATTCATTAATATAGGAAAAGAATGGTAGCTGTCATACACCATCGGAGTGAGCATAGGAAAAATTATATTCTTAAAATAAGAAGACACTTTTTCAATTTCCTTTGAACTCAGAGACTGAATATCCGATATAATAAATCCATTGTCCTCAAATACAGGCTTCAGTTCATTGGTATAGATCTCCAGTTGGTTTTTATAAAAATTTTGAACTTCCGAAAGCAGTTTCTTTCGGAAAGGTTCTTCCCTAAGCCCTGAATAATCCGTTCGCTCTTTTCCGTAATCGAGGTAATTATATAAACTTCCAACCCGAATCTCAAAGAATTCATCAAGATTAGAACTGGTTATGGCTAAGAATTTGAGTTTTTCAAACACATTCCTTTCCGGCTTCCTGACCTGATCAAGAACCCTGAGATTAAATTTTAGCCAACTTAGATCACGGCTAATGTAATTACTATGATTAATAGTACTTTTTGACTGAAAAAGCATTTCAAAAATATTTAATCTTTTTCTCTTATAATTAAAAAAGGGCTCAAATCGTCTGAACCCTTTAATTTTTTTATAAAAATGTACCAAAGGAATCTCCTTTTGTTAAGTTAAACCTATTTCATTAAAAATAAAAAGATTCTCTTAAACATCTACTTTAGCGTATTTAGCATTCTTTTCTATAAAATCCCTTCTTGGAGCAACTTCGTCCCCCATCAGCATTGAAAATAAGAGATCAGCTTCAGCAGCTGATTCAACGCTAACCCTTTTAAGACTCCGGGTTTCCGGGTTCATGGTAGTTGACCACAGCTGCTCAGGATTCATTTCACCAAGGCCTTTATATCGCTGTACGTTTACAGAATCTTCTTTTCCTTCTTTGGCTAATTCCTTTACAGCTTGTTCTCTTTGGCTTTCATCCCAACAATATTTTTCTTCTTTCCCTTTTTTAACAAGGTAAAGTGGAGGAAGGGCAATGTATAAATAACCCATATCCACCAGGCTTCTCATATACCTAAAAAAGAAAGTAAGAATCAATGTTCTAATATGACTTCCATCAATATCCGCATCGGTCATAATTATAATTTTATGATACCTTAGCTTTTCCATATTCAGGGCTTTTTCATCATCAGGGGTTCCAAAGGAAACGCCTAAAGCTGTAATCATATTCCTGATCTCTTCATTATCATATATCCGATGTTCCTGTGCCTTTTCCACATTCAGAATCTTACCTCTTAAAGGTAGAATTGCCTGAAATCTCCTATCTCTTCCCTGTTTTGCAGAACCTCCTGCAGAGTCTCCCTCAACAAGGTATAGTTCACATACCGAAGGATCTGAATCCGAGCAGTCAGCAAGTTTTCCAGGAAGGCCGGTTCCGGAAAGAACGTTCTTACGCTGAACCATTTCTCTGGCTTTCCTTGCAGCATGACGAGCCTGTGCAGCAAGTATAACTTTATTAACGATCGTCTTAGCTTCTCTTGGGTTTTCTTCCAGATACTGGTTAAGCATATCGCCTACACAGGTATCAACCGCTCCCATTACATCGGAATTTCCAAGTTTGGTTTTTGTCTGTCCTTCAAATTGCGGTTCGGCAACTTTTACTGAAATAACTGCCGTAAGGCCTTCTCTGAAGTCATCGCCGTTGATTTCAATTTTAAGTTTTTCCAACATACCGGATTTCTCGGCATACGCTTTTAATGTACGCGTCAAAGCCCTCCTGTACCCTGCCACGTGGGTACCACCTTCAATTGTATTTATGTTGTTTACATACGAAACCACATTTTCAGAAAAAGAGGTGTTGTACATCATAGCAACTTCAACAGGAATTCCTCCCTTATCTCCCTCCATGTAAAGAGGCTCCGGTATAAGCTTCTCCCTTGTCGAATCAAGATATAATACGAATTCTCTCAACCCACCATCAGAATAAAACTTTTCTGCTCTTGGTTTGCCTGCTTCATCTAAATCCCTATGATCTACAAGGTTGATCTGAATACCTTTATTAAGGAAAGCCAGCTCGCGTAAACGGGTGGCAACGGTTTCATATTTGTATTCGGTGATTGTGAAAACACTATCATCAGGAGTAAAATGAACGACTGTTCCAGTTGTATCACTTTCTCCCACTACTTTCACATCGTATTGGGGAACACCCTTCTTATATTCCTGCTGGAAAACTTTACCTTCGCGGTAAACATTCACCTGCAAATGTTTGGAAAGCGCATTAACACAGGAAACACCAACACCATGCAAGCCACCAGAAACTTTATAAGTATCTTTATCAAACTTTCCTCCCGCATGCAACACCGTCATTACAACTTCAAGTGCAGAACGGTTTTCCTTAGTGTGTATACCGGTTGGAATTCCACGTCCATTGTCAGAAACTTTAACTGAATTATCCGTATTAATCTCAACGGTAATATCATCGCAATGGCCGGCCAGGGCTTCATCAATGGAATTGTCAACCACCTCCCATACAAGGTGATGGAGGCCTTTAACCCCGATATCACCAATATACATAGCCGGACGCTTTCTTACTGCTTCCAGTCCTTCCAGAACCTGGATATTATCAGCAGAGTAATCTTTTTTAATGTTATTATCAGCCACTTCGCTCATTTAAAGTAAAATTGTCACAACATGGTAAAATTAACTTTTTTTATGAATTTCTCCATATTTTTTTACGGATAGTTATTCACATAAAGTTTTAAAAAAATCAGAGCTTCGGGAAGAATTTAATAAGTACCTACGGCAAGCATAACGAGTGTACAGCCCAGTACAGGTTCAATGTTATTCTGTTTAGCCAGGGCTATTAATTCATCATTCTCTGTTCCAGGATTAAAAATAATCCTTTTAGGCTTAATATTAAGAATATAATCAAAGAGAGGAGGGAGATTCCTGGAACCTATGTACAAGGTTACGGTATCTACATCTTCGATTTCAGGATAATCATTGAGTATGGCTTTTCCTGCTACCTCTCCTTTTTTCAGACCAACCGGTACAATTTCATGACCATATTCATTAAGCATTTTTGCCGCTTTGTAGGCAAAACGGGTAGAGTCAGGTGTTGCACCTAAAACAATTGTCTTTTTCATTATAACAGCTAATTTTTTTAGTTAATGTTATAACAATAAAAATACCTAAATAATTTACTTTTAAAAATTATTTCAATCCGTAAAGCTTAACAATTGCCTCAGCACATCGCTCACCATCAATAGCTGCAGACATTATCCCTCCGGCATAACCCGCACCTTCACCACAAGGAAATAAGCGTTTTGTCCTGACATGCTCAAATGATTCCCTGTCTCTGGGAATCAATACCGGAGAGGACGTGCGGCTTTCCACCCCTATTAACTGAGCTTCATTGGTCAAATAACCTTTCATAGAACGGCCAAATACTTTAAATGCTTCCTTGAGACGATGGCTTATACTTTCCGGCAAAACTTCATCTAAAGATACCGATGTAAGTCCTGGCTGGTATGATGTTTTTAAGAGTGAAGTTGAAGTTTTTTTGTTTACAAAATCCATCATTAACTGAGCGGGAGCTTTTTGAGATTTCCCACCTGCTTCCCAGGCCTTCTGCTCAATATGTTTCTGAAATTCCAGTCCGTCAAATGGGCCAAACCCTCTTAAAGATGCAAGATCCTCTTTATCGATTGCGACCACAATGCCTGAATTTGCGAACTCTGAATCACGACGAGAAGGAGACATACCATTAACAACCACTTCTCCCGGACTCGTAGCCGCAGGAACAATAAAGCCTCCAGGACACATACAAAATGAAAATACGCCCCTCTCTACTCCCTTATAATTTACCTGATTAACCAACGAATAAGATGCCGCGGGCAAATAAGGCCCTCTTGATTCACAATGATACTGAATGGAATCAATGATGGCCTGGGGGTGCTCTATTCGAATACCCAGGGCAAAGGGTTTTGATTCAATATGTATTTTCTTTGTTTGGAGCAAATAAAAAACATCTCTGGCAGAATGTCCCGTGGCTAAAATTACGGATTTACCTTTATAAGCTACTCCATTTTGATCTTTTACACCTTCTAAAACATCCCCCTGAAGGATAAGATCAGAAATCCGGCAATTAAAATGTATTTCTCCCCCATACTCCAGAATTGTTTCCCGTAAAGATTGTACCAGTTGGGGCAATTTATTTGTTCC
>JBKBXU010000145.1:0-11239 GCA_046313675.1 Cytophagaceae bacterium | reverse complement strand
AGTATTTCAATACGTCTTCATGTAAGGCCATGCGTATCGTGCACACTTGTGACTTTTTCAGCAGGCCCTATTTTAATCTATAATAGCTAACTTTGAAGGCAGCATAAGAGATCTGAGAGATCTTCCAAAAAACATCCCGTCCTTATATGCTACTTTTTTTTCGGTCTGAAAACCTTTACTACATCGGGATCAGTTTCTATTATTGGACCTTCCATAAGTTCAATGCAATATGGAATTGCTTCAAACAATTCATCCAGGGTTTCTTTTATGGCTTTTGGGTGTCCGGGTAGATTAATGATCAAGGATTTATTTCGAATAACCCCAACCTGCCTGGACAGAATAGCAGTAGGAACATATTTAAGACTTATCCCTCTCATACGCTCACCAAAACCATCCATTACCCGATCGGCAACTGCAAGTGTAGCATCAGGGGTCACATCTCGTGGAGCAGGCCCTGTTCCTCCTGTAGTCAGAATAAGACTACATTCTTTCTGATCTGAAAGATCTTTAAGTACCTCTTCAATTAAATATTGCTCATCCGGCACTAAATGATAAAACTCTTCATAAGAAGTCAGTAAAGCTTTTTTCAGCCAATCACTAATACCAGGCCCACCTAAATCCTGATATTCTCCCTTAAAAGCCCGGTCACTTACTGTTACAATTCCTACTCTTAGCATTACCAAAGAATTATTAACCAAACAAGAAAAAGAATCGGCAGAAGGTATGGAAAAACAAACTTATAAATGTACTCCATAAAAGAAGGCATCTTTATCCCTGAGTTTTCCGCTATAGAACGTACCATAAAATTGGGGCCGTTGCCAAGATACGTGCAGGCTCCAAAAAAAACTGATGCCAGAGATATCACTGCGAGATAAGCTGCTGTATGACCTTCAGCAAACGAAAGGACATCACTGGTACGATTAATATTCAGGTCAAATTTAGCCATGGCCGCCGACATAAAGTTCAGGTAGGTAGGTGCATTATCCAGAAAACTTGACAACACACCGGTTATCCAATATATGGAACTTACCGTTAGCATAGCAGATCCTCTTTCCGTCTGAGCAAAATCAGCTATAAGACTCAAAGCTGGCATCATAGTAAGAAATATCCCAAAAAATATAAAAACCACTTCCAATATCGGCTCGAAATTAAATTCATTGGATGCTAAAGCGGTTTTATTAGACAAACGATAGCAAACAAATGCCGATCCCAACTGAATGACCTCTCGGACAAAAGAAAGCTTCATCACATGGCCGTCCTCTCCTTCCAAAGGTATAAAAGGTACCCATTCATATACATTTGGATCAATAAACACTGCTACAATAATAATGGCAAGCCAAAAGACATTTTTGATTCCCTCTACTACAATGCGATTAGAAGCTTTTATCCCTTCTGCTTCTTTATTCTGAACATTCTTCCTGTCTCTTAAATAGAAAACCAGAGATAACAATCCTATGGCAAGCATCCAGTATCCAAACAAATTGATCAGGGTAAATTCAAAAGGCACCCCTCTTAGAAAACCCAGAAATAAAGGAGGGTCACCGATGGGAGTCAACAAACCGCCCACATTACAAACTATGAAAATGAAAAATATTAAATGGTAAGGCTGGAGCTTATATTTATTGAGCCGGATCCATGGGCGAACCAATAACATAGCTGCTCCTGTAGTTCCAATTAAATTAGATATTACAGCTCCGAAAATCAGGAATCCAACATTTATCCCCGGTCGGGACTTATAATCAGCATGAATGTAAATCCCCCCTGCCACTATAAATAATGAACCCAATAAAGATATGAAAGAAACATATTCAGCCATCGTTTCCACAGGAGTGTGAAAATCATGCATTGCTAATAAATAATATGAAAGCATGAACAGACCTAAAACAACAGCAATAACCTTATAATATTTATGCCAAAAATGGGCAAAAAATAATGGGCCTGTAACTATTAAAGAGAGTAATAAAATAAATGGGATTATGCTCCATAAAGGAGGTGTATGCGTAATTACTCCAAATACCAATGCTGTCATAATATCTCGGTTTTGAGCCTGCAATTTACATGCATTTGAGAGAAAACCGACAATAAAAAAATAAAAAAGCTTAAAAAAACATATAGGAGCAACGAAGTGCTTTAATGAAGGACAAAGTGTTTTTTATATACTTCCAGGACACTTTCCTTCGTTAAGGGCTTTATCATAAACCCAGAAATCCCTAATGTTTCAATTTTACTTTTATCTGCCGGTTCTGAAGCAGCAGAAAGCATAATAATTACAACATCGTCTTTATTAGAAAAGTCTAATTTGTTAAATTCCTCTAGAAACTCGACCCCATCCATCACAGGCATATTCTGATCCAGCAGAATTAACTCAGGGCAAATTTTATTATCTTCTGTCCTGCATTTATTACCTATAAACTTGAGTGCCTCTTGTCCATTTTTAACGATCCGCACATCTTGGGCGATATCAAGACTGTTTAGCAACCTCCCATTAATGAAGTTATTAATCTCATCATCATCAACCAGTAGAACTGTATTGATCTTAGTCATAATTGAATCTTTATAGCGATTAATTAAAATATTTTTCTACAATCTGGCGGATTTTATCTTCCGTCAAAGGCTTGTTAATATAACCTGATACAGAGGAAAAGTTCTTTAAATTATCAATATCCTTCTCGTTGGTGGATGTTGTAAGCATAATTATAACAGGATCATTACTACAAAGTTTTTCTTTGTTAAATTGTTCTAAAAACTCAAATCCATTCATTACCGGCATATTAATGTCCAGTAAAATAAGAGAAGGGCAAATATTTTCAGCAGATTTTTCATTATTCAAAAACCTTATGGCTTCTGCACCATTCAGTGAAATCTTAACATTGTCAGTGATGCGCATCTTTTTTATAAGCCTTGCATTTAAATAATTGTTAATGTTGTCATCATCAACAAGTAGGACGCTTTCAAGAGAATTCATTTTAAATCTGTTACTACTTAAATTTCAAGCTGAAATAACAATTCTTTTACATTAAATTCAAACATAAATTATACACAAAAAAAGGTATTGAATATTATTCTAATACCCAACACCTTTTAGAAGATAATGTTAATAACTTTTTTATTTTTTTATCGGCCAACACCTCTGGACTGTCTCCTTCCTGAGGCATCCGTGTCGTAATCTACTGCGCCATTATCAGTGCCGGTATCTCTGCGCCTTTCTCCTGCTGCACCAGTTCTATCTCTTGGGATATCATCTTCTCTTGCTTCTTCAGGTATTCTCTCCCTCTCAGTTTCATCTCTTCCAGGTCCTGTAGCTCCTGTTTCACCATACCCATGCCTTTGTTCCACACCACCATCTTCACGAGTGCCTCTCTGACCAAAACCATCTTGAACTACAGTATCCTCTCCAATGGGAGTTCCGGGATCCACAGTCCTCTGCGCCCCATGTTCAGTACCTGTTGTCTGATCACCCCGCTCACCACAAGAAAACAACATCGCCCCTGCCAATCCAAATAATAAGAATAATTTCTTCATACTAACCACTTATTGTTGTTTAAAAAAAACACAATGTGATTAGAGAATGTTTATTCTTAATAAATCCATCGATTTGCCAGTCTTACCAGCGCTAGCTTTATAGGTACTTCTATAAGTACACCTACGACCGTAGCAAGTGCTGCGCCTGAATGCAAGCCAAATACAGCAATGGCAACGGCTACGGACAACTCAAAGAAATTACTGGCACCAATCATAGCTGCAGGAGCATTAATATTATGAGGCAGTTTTAACAACTTACCACCGGTCCAGGCTATAAAAAATATAACCAATGTTTGAATCGTAAGGGGTACTGCTATAATCAGTATATCAAAAGGGTTTGCAAGGATAATCTTTCCCTGGAAAGCAAAAAGCAAAACAAGAGTCATTAAAAGGGCAGTAACAGATAAAGGTTTTAGCTTCTTAAGAAATACATTATTAAACCATATTTCCCCTTTCCATTTTCTCAGAAGCAAATTAGATAATACACCTGCTGCAAGAGGAATAGCGACAAACAGTACCACCGCATACACAAGTGTATCATAAGTAATTACAATATTAGAAATCCCAAGTAGAAACCGCACAATAGGAACAAAAGCGACCAATAGTATCAGATCATTAACCGATACCTGGATCAAGGTATAAAGTGGATTCCCGTTGGTAAGATAAGACCAGACAAACACCATTGCCGTACAAGGAGCTGCACCCAAAAGTATGGCACCTGCCAGATATTCCTGCGCCCGCTCAGGAGTCAGAAAAGCTGAAAAAACACCCTCAAAAAAAATCCAGGCAAAAAAGGCCATGGAAAATGGCTTGATCAGCCAATTAACAATAAGGGTAAGAAACAATCCCTCCTCTACCCTATTTATTTTTTTCAAAGAGGTGAAATCAATTTGAACCATCATGGGATAGATCATAAACCACACCAATACAGCTACCGGAATATTAATAACATCAATATTAATATTACTAATGATTTCCATGTCATCTCCGACCAGATATCCAAGAATGGTACCTGACGTAATACACATAATCACCCATAAGGTGAGGTTTCTCTCAAAAAAACCAATACTTTTTTTGAGTTTCGCCTGCTGAACATTATTGACAATATCTTCCGACAAATTCATAACAATAGAAATTACTATTACCTTAACTAAATGAATAATATTCAGTTCAACTTTTAAATGAAATTCTTAGCACACACAATCATTAAGATGAGAAAAAGGATAAAAAAACGCTTTCGGCCCTACTCCATCCCTCTTGTCTATACAATAACATACCCTTGCCCAATCTACTTCACCTTTTATCAATCCAGAACTTTTTAACTCGTTTAAGTGCTGGGGAAATAGTAGATTGAGCAAGAGGCAATCCATCTGCAATATCTGTACAAATACAGACATTTTTTTCCAAAACAAGTTTAAGAATGGCTATTCGGGCAGGATGGGCTAATACTTTAGCAAAAGTCAATAGGTCTATATCCTCTTCCTTCAGCTTCTGATCTTTTACAACAGACTTATATTAAATAATTCTAAAGTTGCGATGCAAAGTTTTAAAAAAAATCCTTCACATCCGGAAATAATTCCTATTGCATAAAAAAGAATGTAAATTCATACGGAATTGTTACCTAAATAAAGAGGATATTATGTTGAGTATATTCAGAAAAAAGAACCAAACATTTAAGACAAACATCAACTGTGGGGGCTGCATAGAAAAAGTTAAACCATTTCTTGATAAATTAGAAAATATTGAAAAATGGAATGTAAACACAAGTGAACCTGATAAGACATTAACCGTTTATGGGGAGAAGGTAGACAAAGAAGAAGTCATTTCAGCAGTAAAAAAAGCAGGTTTTGAAATAAATAATAAATAACAAATTACATACAGGCTGGTTATGAAATAAAATCTAGACTTATGCAAAACGGATCTTTACTTCAGAGCCTTCTTGAATGTGCCATGGCATGTGAACATTGTGCCTCCTCATGCCTTAAAGAGGAGCAGGTAAAAAAAATGAGCAGATGTATTCAGTTAGACCGCGATTGTGCAGACATTTGTCTGCAGGCTGCACGACTGCTAAAAAGAAATTCTGAAATCAGTCTTCCCTTCCTTCTGATTTGTGAAAAAATATGTCGTATGTGTGCGGAAGAATGTGGTAAGCATGAAAACGAACATTGTAAAAAATGTGCGGAAGCATGTCTTAAATGTGCCGAGGCCTGCCATGCCAACCATGAACCTATAGAACAGGATTAAATTCGATCTTAGAATCATTAAGCCAGGTATAAACCTGGCTTAATGGTATAATTTAAGGAAACTTTGGAAATTTAGAAAAATCGGGCTTTCGCTTTTCTATAAAAGCATTTTTTCCTTCTTTAGCCTCGTCCGATAAATAATATAAAAGGGTAGCATTACCTGCTAATTCCTGAATTCCTGCTTGTCCGTCAAGTTCTGCGTTAAATGCAGACTTCAACATACGCAATGCCAATGGGCTTTTTTCCAACATTTTATTACACCACTCAATTGTAGTCTCTTCCAGTTTGTCCAAGGGAACAACCTTGTTGACAAGACCCATTTGTAAAGCTTCCTGAGCATCATACTGATCACATAGGAACCATATTTCCCGTGCTTTTTTCTGACCAACAATTCGTGCCAGATAAGAAGCCCCAAATCCACCATCAAAGCTACCTACCTTAGGGCCGGTCTGACCAAAACGAGCATTTTCAGCAGCAATAGTCAGATCGCAAACGACATGTAAAACATGCCCGCCCCCTATAGCCCAACCTGCCACCATGGCCACTATAGGTTTAGGAATGGATCTTATTTGTTTCTGAAGATCCAATACATTTAATCTGGGAACCTCATCCTGACCCACGTAGCCCCCATGTCCCCGAACACTTTGATCTCCTCCACTACAGAAGGCTTTGCCGCCTTCTCCCGTAATAATTGCAACCCCTATTTCAGGTGTATCCCTAACAATATTCATGGCATCAATCATTTCAGCAACAGTCTTAGGAGTGAAAGCATTGTGCACATGAGGTCGGTTAATACTAATTTTGGCAATACCTTTGTAGAAAGAAAAAAGAATTTCCTCATACTCTTTGATCATTTCCCAGGCAACGGCGTTTTGCATAATTGTTGATTTTATAATGTATTAAAAATAATCCATGCATAAATTCCAAATCGTAAAAATCTGGAAGATGCATACAAAAGAAATTTTTTTACCGGATAATTCAAAGTCCCGGAAACAAGACTTATTGTCGCATATGGAACCGGCGTAAAAGAAGCTATTACAATAACCCATCCACCCCATTTATAATAATAGGGAGCATACTTCTCCATAGTTTTCCTCGCAAACTTTTGAAAATAAATATTTTTATTTATAATCCGACCTACCCCGTAATTAAGTAAAGCCCCAAAAAAAGATAAAATTGACAGCAATATAATAAAGGCTAAAAATAAAATAACAGGATTATCAAGCGCCCAAATAATAAAAAATTCGGGAGGAATGATACCTATAAATGTTTCGGATGCCATAAAAATAGCAAACATCAACAAAGGCCTCGAAGTGAATGGCTCTATATATTCCTCAACACCTGAAGGGGCATACTTCCTAAAAAAAACAACTATAAGAATAATTAATGCAAAGCCAGCCAATCCTCTTAACAGATTAGAAAACAAAAATCTTTTAAAATTAGCATCAGACATATAAGCTGGCTTCCCTTCTTTAAAAATTAATTCTTCCGATTGAAATAGAAACAGATGAAAATTTGTTTTTTTATTTTAATCAAAATTTAAGCAAATTTACGTCAGTTTCTCAAACTATGGTTTCCACAGCAAAGAAAATTTTACAAAATCATCATATAAAAATTACTTCAACCAGAATTAATGTACTGGAGGTTTTTTTAAGTAATAAAAAAGTAATGACACTTCAGGACATTTCGGGAAGTCTACCTGATAATTTTGACAGGGTGACATTGTACAGGGTCTTAAACACCTTTGAATCAAATGGAGTTATCCATAGAATTCCCGATCCTACAGGAAACGTGAACTATGCATTGTGCCATCATGATTGTACTCCTCATGTTCATAAAGATGACCATGTCCATTTCAAATGTACAAAATGCCTCAACACATTCTGCCTTGATCATGTAAAAATACCCGAGATACGCCTGGACAACAAATTCTCAGTTACAAAATTAAACTACCTGCTGGAAGGAATTTGTGACAAATGCCATCATTAAAGTATGGTACCGGACAAAACAGCTATCTGATGAATCTTATAGAATTTCTATTCAGGATTCAGTGCGATAAAGAACTCCATAGGAACAGCCAACAATCATATTGTGAAATGGAATTGTAAGAATTAATTCCTCTTCTGCTCTAGGGTTCTTACAGCCTTATCGACGGATTCAGGATTCAATTTTTCACATTCAGGAGAGTGTTCCGAAAGATTTAAAAGATGTCCTGATCCTTTCTTTAAGATTTCAAGGTCATGTGTTGAAAAGATGATCGTTTTTTGTTCGGAATAAACTGCTTTATTGAATAGATCAAAGATTTTTTTTCGATGATATATATCAAGATGCTGCATGGGCTCATCAAAGAGCATGATCGGAACATCCTGGGTAAGTACCTGAGCAATCCATGCTAATTGTTTCTCCCCTCCCGATAAGGTAAGATAATCTCTTTCAGCTAAATGATCAATTTCTAATTCTTTAATGACAGAAAGAGCCTTGCTATAATCTTCTTTACTATAATTCTCAAAAAGTTTCTTTTTAGAGAAAAGTCCCATCACAACAACTTCCAAAACAGAAATACTGAAGGTTATTGAATTATGCTGAGCAAGAAATGAAAGCTTTTTATTAAGAAGTGCCAGAGAATGGTTTTTAAGGTCAAGATCACTCAGAAATATAGAACCTTGATAGTCATCATGCTGACCGGAAATAGTCTTGAGCAAGGTCGATTTACCGCACCCGTTATTGCCTACAATAGCCAGCAATGAAGGAGATTGAAGTGAAAAACAAATATCCCTCAGCAATATTTGACTGTTGTACCCGGTAGAGAGTCCATCAAGTGATAATATTGCCAAGGAAGTATTTAATATTCGTCTTCGTTAAAAAAGAAATCATCTTTGGTGGGATAATCAGGCCAAATCTCTTCAATAGATTCATAAGGCTGACCATCATCTTCCAGTTCCTGTAGATTTTCTACAACTTCCATAGGCGCTCCGGAACGTATCGAAAAATCAATTAATTCTTCCTTCGTCGCAGGCCATGGTGCATCTTCAAGATATGAAGCCAATTCTAGGGTCCAGTACATAATAAACTGTTTTAAATTCGTGCAAAAATAAACTTTATTTTGACAATTCAAATATGCTTTTACAATATTTTATACACTTGAAACGATTTAATACATAAAAAGTTTCAATCCTGAAAGACCGCCAAATAAAACACTATTTATCAGTACAATACAAAAGAAAAAACCTCCGAAACTAATCCCGGAGGTTTTTATTTGATGGCTTGAAAATTTAAAGTTTAATCACTTTAAGAACTTTAATTTCATCCCCAAGTGTGACATGAATTATATACACACCGGCAGGTAACTCGTCACCCAGTCTATGAGATTCATTTGTTTTGACGGAATAAGAAGAAACTTCTATCCCTTTAATATTAGTGATTCTAACCTGTGCATCAGCTGTAGTAGCAGAGCTTATCTTAAATTCAGCAGAATTCATAAATGGATTAGGGTACAATTCCACACTTGATTCTGATCCTGCAAGTATGCTGTTAGGATCGGAACCGGTAATGGAAACACCCCTGTCAGTTGTATATACATTTCCATTAGCATCTGTCTCTATTACCGAAACGACACCACCGTTAGATCCGAAGTTAATGGTAACAGAGTGTCCGTTACTCTCAACTATGGTAGCATCATCAGGAATAGTCCACTGATACGTTGATCCAGGGTTTTGAGGAACTGAGTAGGTTACGTTGGTCTGGTTTTCAGCAACCGTCTGTGGCCCACTCATTGTCCTTACATATACAGTTCTTGTATAATCGGTCTCACCACCATTTTCATCAATTACAGTCAGGTAAATCTGCACTGAGCCCATAGTACCGAAGTTCAGTGTAAGTGTATTTTCATTCATAGTCATTTGCGTAGTTGCTACACTTGCGTTCCAAGCATAGTTTGCACCAGCAATCATCGGGAATGAATAGACAACACCTGACTGGCCAGGCTCAACAACCGTAGGCCCTGATATAAAGAATTCAGCGTTATCAACCACAGTTACTACCCTGGTGTACGTTTCTGACTGTCCTCCAGGTGTCGTTACCGTTACTGAAACTGTAACTGATTCTTCTCCACCAAAATTAACACTTGCAGTATTACCTGTACCAACTATTGTTGCAGAACCAGATACACCCCAGGTATAATTCGCACCATCATATTGAGGAATGCTATAATTCACGCCTGTCTCACCAGGAGAAGCGGTACCACTTCCGGTAATTTGCCATGTAGGATCAAGAACAGGCTCCTGCTCCTCCTCAATATCAACATTGAGATTATAGGTTCTTGTTTGTCCGGCAGGCGTAGTGATCGTTACGCTAACAGTACCTTCTCCGCTTGTTCCGAAATTAAAGCTCGCATTATTGTTAGTCGAATTTGCAAGCGTCGCATTTCCTGTAGAACTCCAAACATAGGTTGCGCCGGCATAAGCAGGAACGCTATAATTAACTCCTGTCTGACCTGGATCTACTGAAACCGGCCCGGTAATTTGCAAGTCAGGATTAAGAGCAGTTTCCATAGTCACATTGGTGCTATAGTTTGCAGTGCCACCACCTGAAGTAGTTTCAATGACCGATACCGTACCTCCATTTGTACCAAAGTTTACAGTGATGGAATTTCCATTATTGCTGACAATTGTTGCACCATTAGGAATTGTCCATGCATAGTCAGAACCTGCGTTGTTTGGGACAGTAAACACTACACCCTCCTGGTTCGGGTAAACTGCATCCGGGCCATCCACATCACCTGTACCAGGTGCATTGACAGTAACATTTCTTATATAGGTTTCAACCTGACCTGCAGGCGTAGTTACAGTAACCGTTACTGTAGCACCACCTACGGTACCAAAGTTTACAGTTGCATTATTATTTGTCGAACCTGCAAGGCTTCCTGAACCTGAAGCTCCCCATGCATACGAGGCTCCACCAAATGCTTCAATCGAATAAGCAACACCGTTTTGTCCCGCATCTACAGAACCAGGTCCTGTAATTGTCAATGCTGGACTAAGTAGCGGCTCCATGGTAACATTGGTCGTATAATTAATTGTACCACCACCGGAAGTAGTTTCAACTACCGATACCGTACCTCCATTTGTACCAAAGTTTACTGTGATGGAATTGCCATCATTGCTGACAATTGTTGCACCACCAGGGATTGTCCATTCATAGTCAGAACCAGCGTTATCAGGAACAGTAAATACTACTCCCTCCTGGTTCGGATAAACTGCATCCGGACCATCCACATCGCCTGTACCAGGAGCATTGACACTAACATTTCTTGTGTAGGTCTCAACCTGACCTGCAGGCGTAGTTACAGTAACCATTACTGTAGCACCACCTACGGTACCAAAGTTTACAGTTGCATTATTATTTGTCGAACCTGCAAGGCTTCCTGAACCTGAAGCTCCCCATGCATACGAGGCTCCACCAAATGCTTCAATCGA
>JBKBXU010000144.1:0-11252 GCA_046313675.1 Cytophagaceae bacterium | reverse complement strand
TCTGTTTGAGGGAAAGAGCCTATGGTAGTAGAAGGAAAAAGTGGTAGATTTAGTATTTTTGATTGCTTTTCCTGCCTTTCAGAAAACCTGCTTTTCCTCCTGGTATCCTGATCTTCAATGGAAGCAACCCGGTCTTTGACATGCTTTTTATGTATAAGAACAGAGTTTCTCCGGTCTTCAATAGCATCTTGATTTTCTTTTAAAACATACTCTTTTTCCCTTTCACTCTCGAGGCTACTTATTTTGTTAAGGGTAACAACTTCCTCCACCTTCTGTTTGGCGAAGGCCAGCCAGTTTTTTATCTCTTTGGACAGAACTTTGTCATTGGTCTCTTTTTCCAAATCACATGGAGAATGCAATAGTGAACTGGATGGAGCAATCATTATACGTTCATCACCAAGCTTTTCCTTGGCTTTATCTATAAAGTCCAATGATTTCTTAAAGTCATTTTTCCAGATATTTCTTCCATCCACCAAGCCTAATGACAAGCGGGTTTTGGATGAAACAAATTTACTTTCCAGTATGTCATCTAATTGTGAAGGGCATCTCACTAAGTCAACATGTAAAGCATCCAAAGGCAAATCCATTGCTACATCAAGATTATCACCTGTGCATTCAAAATAAGTTGCCACCATGATGTTGAGGTAGGGAAATTTTCTCCTAAGCTGATTGTATGCCAGGTGATATGCTTTCTTTTCTTCCTGAGACAAATTCATGACCAAAAACGGCTCATCAAATTGTACCCATTGCACGCCATATTCCTGAAGTTTATCGAGAATTTCGATGTACACAGGAAGTAACCTATCAATTAACTCGATTCGGTGAAAACCTTCTTCCTTTTCTTTACCCAAAAGCAAGTATGAAACAGGCCCTATTAAAACCGGCTTTGCATTCAGGCCTAGTTCTTTCGCTTCATAAAATTCCTGGAGAACCTTTTTGGAGAAAAAACTGAATTGCTGATTTTTATAAAATTCGGGAACGATGTAATGATAATTCGTATCAAACCATTTGGTCATTTCCATGGCAATAATATCAAGACCATCCTTCTGATAGCCTCTTGCCATAGCAAATAATAAATCCAGTTCTGTATTGGACTTATTATGCATAACATCATGATACCTTTGCGGAATGGCATTTAATGTCAGAGACATGTCTAATACCTGATCATAGAAGGAGAAATCATTACAGGGAACCAGGTCAAGTCCTGCTTTTTTCTGAAGAAGCCAATTTTCCGTTCTGATATTCTTACCCACCTGGAGTAAATTGGATTGACTATCTTTTCCGGACCAGTAAAGCTCACAGGCCTTTTTTAATTCTCTCTGGCTTCCAATTCTGGGATAACCAAGATTGTGTGTTAACATGATTTTGTTTTGTTTTAGTTAAACATTTGTTAAAATGGGCATGTTTAACCAAACTAAAAGGGAAGCCTTTACACATACTATACCCGGCGCCTGATATAATGGTGCAAAGTCAATGTACCTTTCAGCTTAGCTTCATTTTTCCCGGAAGCATCGCTAAAGAACTATTGCGGCAGGTCTCCTGGCTTGTATCCTCTGGTGTGCCTTCCCATTCTGATGAGCAGAACAGTGGCATAATTACACAAGAGTGTGGTATGATACATACAGTTGCGGGTACAGCCCCCGATTTTAACGGGATTCCCTTTTAATCATAATTTCGAAAAATTACGAACCTGCAATAGCGGCTTTATTGCGTTGTTGGGTCAAATATAGGAAGAATTAATTTACGGAAAACATGTTTTTTTGTACAGACAATTAATTTTTTTATAAAAAACTCATTAAATGACACTATCTTACGTTTTATTCTATAAATGAATTTATGAGCCTTGTATTCTTACTTCTGATTTCAGGCATAATACTTTTGGCCGCCTATTTCACCTATGGCAAATTTGTAAGTCAAATGTTTCGTGTCAGCAATAAGAATATTACCCCAGCCCACACCCATGAAGATGGAGTCGATTATATTCCAAGTAAACCCTTTGTAGTTCTTGGCCATCATTTTTCCTCCATTGCCGGTGCCGGGCCGATCATTGGGCCGATTATAGCTGTCAGCTTTGGATGGATACCCGCAGTGATCTGGATCTTAGTGGGTGGAATATTTTTTGGCGCTGTTCATGATTTGGGAAGTATGGTGGCATCTATGCGCCATGATGGAAAATCAATAGGTACCATTATACAAAAACATATTGGCCAGAATGGCAAACAACTGTTTCTGATTTTCAGCTTTTCTACCCTGATTTTGGTGATCGCAGTGTTTGCTGATATAATAGCCAAAACATTTGTCAACAACCCGGGAGTGGCTAGTTCTTCTATTCTATTTATAGCCCTTGCCATACTGTTCGGAATGACCAATCGCTTGTTAAAAAATAAAAAATCAGCTTTTCTGATTACTTCTATTGTTGGAGTTGGCCTAATGTACCTCTTTGTATATGTGGGCGTGCAATTTCCTTTTGCCCTATCCTACCCTGTCTGGATTGCGGTTTTAATGGCTTATGGCTTTTTTGCATCAGTCACACCGGTTTCATTTCTTCTGCAACCAAGGGATTATCTAAGCAGCTTTCTTCTATATGGCCTAATGATTATGGCTGTCGTAGGGGTATTTATTGCTAATCCGGAAATAGTAATGGACAATCAGGTTCAGCTTTCTACAGAAAACCTTGGGTATTTATTTCCTGTACTTTTTGTTACTGTTGCCTGTGGTGCCATTAGCGGGTTTCACTCCCTGGTAGCTTCCGGCACAACGTCCAAGCAATTAAATAAGGAAAAGGATGCAAAAGTAGTAGGTTTTGGGGGTATGCTCATTGAATCCTTTCTGGCAATCATTTCCATTGGAACTGTCATTATAATCAGTCGGGCAGAATATATTAACCAGGTAGCAGTATCAGGACCGGTAAGCATGTTTTCCAATGGACTGGGAGGAGTTATTTCATCCACCGGAATAAATCCGGATCTGGCAATTACCTTTGTAGCCCTCACCATTTCAGCCTTTGCACTTACCACACTCGACACCTGTACCCGATTGTCGAGGTTTACCTTTCAGGAATTTTTTGAAGATACGAAATCTAAATCCGGGAAGATCTTATCAGGCAACCGATATCTTGCTACTTTCCTGGTTATCGTTTTTTCTGTGTCATTGCTCTTTTCCGGGGAGTTCAGCACCTTATGGCCAATATTCGGTTCGGCAAACCAATTGCTGGCAGCCCTGGCATTGCTAACGATTGCTGTCTGGCTCATTAAAACTAAACGTAAAGCAGTTTTTGTCTTAATCCCTATGTTCTTTATGTTTGCCGTCACCCTCAGCTCCCTCCTATTATTTGCCATTTCTAATTTTAATAAAGGAGTTTATGTATTATCTGCCATTGCAGCTATACTATTTATCCTATCCATAGTATTGATTTTATTGGCTAAAAAGAGCCTGAGCAATGAGCTAAAAAGCATTGAAGAACCAAGTATCAGTAATGTGGAGTAATTTTTGAATACTTCTCTTGGGAATGTAAATCATTTAGTAGTATTTATTACTTCAGGTTCAGGGCTGTTCTGTGCAGCAAACCATTCCACGGTTTCTTTTATGGCATTTTCGACAGATGTGCACTTTAAACCCAGTTGTTCTCTTGCTTTACTACCAGAATAGTAATTTTCCAGACTCAGCACCCGGGTATTGCAATAATTCAATGAAAAATGCTTTCCAAGAAGTTTACCTGCCATCGTTCCCAATAATCCCATAAAATTAAACAGAGGTTTAGGAAGTCTAATTTGAAGAGGTTTATTTCCGCTTATGTTATTAAGCATATCAAAAAATTCTTTGTAGGTAAAATTTTCTCCTGCCAATAAATAGCACTCGCCCACTTTACCCTTATAAAGCGCCAATATAACGCCTCTTGCTGCATCTATGGCAGGTACAAAATTCTTACCTCCTGATGGGAAAAGCTGTATTTTCTTTAATCCGTGCAGGATCATCTGACCGGAACTTGGCTTGTAATCATGTGTACCTATTATAAATGTGGGATTAACAACAACCGCCTGAAGGTTTTTATCAGCAACTTGTTTCATTACATATTGCTGGGCAATGTATTTGCTGTCAATATATCCGGATTTAAGATCAAAATGGCAAGGCAAAGATCGCTCCGTTCCGGGATTGTCCTTGCAACCGGGTCCAAGACAATTTGCCGTACTTACATATACCAGTTTTTCTACATTATATGCAAGCACAGCATCAACAATATGTTTAGTCCCATGAACATTGGCCGGTTCATAATAGGATAAGCTGGTATTGGCTGTCCCTGTAACAGATGCTGAATGTATGACCGCATCGCAACCTTCTACGGCCTTAAAGACATCTTCGCAGTCTTCCAGGCATCCATAAACTACTTCATGATAGTACCCTTCAAGGCCTTTTAACCCGGAAGTTTTTCGTAGGAACAAGCGAATGGTATGTCCTTCTTCATACAATTGCCGTGTAACATGTCCACCCAAAAGTCCACTTGCGCCGGTTACCAGAATTTTCATAGTACTTATATTTTGGGTAATTGAATCTGATCCAGGTAAAACTTCATTCTGCTATGGTGCTTATCAAGTATCTCAATCAGTTCAATTTTATCCCATTTGTGATTGTAAAATACTTCCACATAAAAACCGTCTAACATATATAGGTTTACTTTATAGCCATAATAACGGATGGCTACCATAAAGGTACCTTCCTGATAAAGTATTTGAATCTTATCTTTTAAGGTTAGTTTGTTAAATTTAGCCTCGGTCATTTTCATTTATTGAAGCTTAAGAAGGGTTGAAAAAATAAACATTTAATCCTGCACTTATTCCATTACGTTCCGTCCTGTAAATGTGCTTATAGCCAACAAAGGGTTCAATGTAGAAATTGCTCACTTTTACGGCGTATTGCACTCCGGCTTCTATGCTCATTTTGGTTTCAGGAAATAAAGTATCCCTCCATTCCACACCCCAGGGCCGAACGTATACACCCAATCTGGAAAAATAAGTAGGATAAACAAATGCATTAAATGTTTCAGGAATTATTAAACCTATCAAACCAACAATGCCAATCAGGGTACCGGATTCCTGGAAAAGATGATAGGAAGCAAATTGCCCGACACCGGTAGAAATGTGCCTTTGCCTGAAAGAATCATATCCAATCATAGCCCTGTAAGCAAGGCCAACATATCTTCCGGAAAACTCGGCGGCTAAGCCAACAGAATAGGTATCATAAAAATTCTTATAATTCGTATAATCAGCCACAAGTCCGTATTTGCCAATGCCGTTACTTTTGAACGAATTATAATTTGACTGGGCATGCAACAGGCCGGCAGAACCCAGGACAAAGAATAAAAACAACAGCCAAAATCTATTCATCTACAATCTTAAAGCAAATAAGCTTCAAATATACAGGAATATATTTTGAGATAAAAAATGATTGATAGGGACTATAAAAAACTTAGGCAAAAATATCGGTAAGGGCACCGGCATACCCGCCAGTGCAGGTATGCCGGAATACATTTGTGTCCTGAAATTAGCTTAAATTTACAATAACTGTCCGTCTGTCAAATGGATAATTTGATCTGATTGCTCGGCAAAATCATCATCATGGGTAACCATAAGCATGGTCTGTCCCTTTTCGGCAGAAAGTTTTCGGAATAAATCAAGCACAATGGCGGCATTATGAGTATCAAGGTTTCCCGTTGGTTCATCGCCCATTACAATTAAAGGGTCGTTAATCAAGGCTCTGGCAATAGCTATACGTTGCTGTTGCCCCCCTGAAAGTAGAGACGCTCGTTTCTTGGCCTGATCAGCCACACCCAATAGATTCAAAAGGTCGTAGGCTTTATGTTCAATTTCTTCCGTGGAAAATTTTGCCTGCTTCAGGGCTGGCAGCATAATGTTCTTTAGAGCGGTAAATTCCGGCAAGAGGTAGTGAAATTGGAAAACAAAACCAATGTTATGATTCCGAAAATTAGCCAACCAGCCGTTGCTCTTGCCTTTCAATTCTTCGCCATTGATTTTTATGCTGCCTTCAAATTGGGTATCCATGGTTGAAAGCAGGTACATAAGGGTGGATTTACCACTACCGGACTTACCGGTTATGGATACAAACTTGCCTTTTTCTATGCCAAAATTCAGGTCCTTCAACACATGAAATGTGGTAGGTTCGTAGAAATATTTATTGACTTTTTTAGCTTCTAATAAATTCATGTCTTTATCCTCTTAATATGCTGATTGGATCTACATTAGCTGCTTTTCTGGAAGGAATATATCCTGAAAGAGTGGTAGTAAGAATTCCAAATGTAAAACCTGTAATATAGAATGCTATGTCAAAACTTACCGGTAAATGGTCAATGGTTACCATTACGTCACTTTCATAGGGAACCTGTGACATCCCATAGGCTGCAAGAAAACCGAACAACAAACCTATCAAAGCCCCTGCAACCCCAATGACCAGCGCCTGTGTCATAAATATCCAGCGAATATCAAAATCTGAAAAACCCATTGCCTTGAGAATGGCAATATCCTTCATTTTCTCATAGATCATCATGGTGAGAATGTTGTATATTCCAAAACCCGCCACCAATAAAATGGTGATAGCCACCCCATAGGTAATGATGTTCCTTAGGCCTTCACCATCGAGCAAGGCAACGTTGTCCTTCATCCAATCGGATCCCTGGAATCCATACCTCTTTTGCAGGTCTTCCGACATGGCGGGCGCCTGTTCCATATCATGGAGCTTGATCTTAATGTCGGTGATATAGGATGCCGGTACATTAAGAAACCGCTGTACAGTATTAATGCTTGCATAACTTTGCCTACGGTCAATTTCTGTCATACCTGTCTTGAACGTGCCGATTACGCTCACCAAAAAATTATTCCCGTTTTCCGTAGTTACCCGAATTCGATCCCCTGTTTTGACATTAAGACGCTCAGCTAATCCTGCCCCCATAACCATGCTGTTTGGCCTGGTGGACAGCTCCCTGAAGCTTCCGTCTTCTAATTTTTCATTAAGGCTAAAGAGTGCGTTTTCATTCTCAAATTCAATTCCATTTACAATACCGTTAATGGAGCTGGAGCCGAACCGGTAAAATACCTGAGAGCTAATAGAAGCCGAAACCACGTCCACACGAGGATCTTCCTTGATTTCCTGAGCCACTTGCTTACCGTCCTTCAGGTTGAGCATAATGTCTTTAGGCTTCATGTGATGAACAATGTTAATGGCCTCAGGCTTCACCTTATCCAAAACACTTTTTTCCGCTATTTCCGATTCATTGTACAGGCGTACATGAGGAGATTGCTCAAACACAATGTTCTGCATGTATTCATTGGTGCCGGTTATAAAACTAACCATGAAAATGAATACCGTAATTCCAAAGGTCACCCCAATGGTGGCAACAATGCTCTGTTTGAGCCTGGCCCTCATATGTATAAAGGCAATGGAAGCTGCCAGTTGTATGTCTTTAAAAAACTTCATAGATCGGTTTTTTGAGTTTTTCTATTGAATAGTCTATTCCTTCACCACCACATCCCCTTTTTGTAATCCCGACTTCACCTCCAACCAGTCACGATTGCTGATGCCGGGTTCAATTTTTAACTTCTGAACACCATCAGCCCTTTGTACCTTTACACTATCGCCTGCCAATAAATAATCAGCAGGAATTACAAGGACTTTTGCATCTTCTCTTATAAGTATATTGGCTTCTACAGAAGATTGAGGATAGAATACCTCCTGCGACAGAACTTCCGCTTCTATGGCAAAACTCCGGGTTGCCTTCTGGAGAACAGAAACAATTTTCTTTATACGCCCTTCAAATTGCCTTTCTGAAAAAGCATCTGTTTCAAAATAAAGCTTTTGGCCTATCTTGACTTTGGTGATGTCACGTTCATCTACCAATAATTCAAGCTTGTACTTTCCTGCCAAGCCAACCATCATGATCGGCTCATGAGGCTGTACCATCTCGCCTTCTTCAAAATATATGCTATATACCAACCCATTTACAGGGCTGTTAAGCAACTTTCCCTCCCTTGACTGCTTTAGAATAGCCAATTGTTGTTCTGCATTGAGCAGTCGTTCATTTAACTGATTTTTTTGGGTTTCGTATTGCAATTGAAGGTTCTCATACTCTGTACGGCTGCTTTCTGCTTGTATCCGCGCCTGATCGTACTCCCTTTCGGAGACGGCTTTTTCTTTGGCGAGTTCTTTGTGTCGTGAAGCATTTGCTGAATCCTTCTCATATTTTTGCTTGGCAAGCCTTATACGGCCTTTCAGCTCTTTCAACTGAGCAGAGTTTTCACTGACACTTTGCCTCGCTAATGCTACCTGACGGGTAAGGATATCCAATTGCTTGTTTTCACTGTCTGTCCCTAATACCGTGAGCACATCGCCGGCTTTAACAGTATCGCCTTCCTTAACAAGGGATGACAAAACCCGTTCAGAAGTACCTGCTTTAAGAAAATAATACTCAAAAGGCATAATTTCTCCCGAGGCATACACCGATTCATTGATGGTTCTCTCCTCCACAATGTAGGTCTCCACGGCATCGCCACAGGATACCAGAGTCACAGATGCAATAAGAATAAAAAGAAGCTTTTTCATATGCTTTTATTGATTTTGTAAATAGTTTAATTCAACATAGTGTTGCAAGTAGCTGAGTTCTGCCTGATTTAACCTTTCCCTTGCTTGTAAAAGGTCTTGCTGGATTTGCCTTAACTGAATCATATCAATAATCCCACTTTCAATTTTCAGGATTGACAATTGTTCATTTTCTCTGGCGAGTTCCACCTTTCTCCTTTGCCTTTCCACGGATTGCCATGCTTCCCGTAGCCTGAGCTCCTCCTTTAAAAATTGTTGTTTCTGTTGTTCCTGATAGGCAGAAAACTCTAACTCTGCCTGCTTCCAGAAGGATTTTTGTACAGAAGTTTGATAAAACATATTGCTCATAGAAAATATCGGAACCCGTAGTTGCACCCCCACAAAACCAGAGGTGAACCATTCGGAATCAGTGATAAAATTCATTCCATCACCAAAGCCCAGGCGACGTACGCTGCTGGTCAGGTGAAGGCTTGGATACAAATATGAAAATGCTGCCCTGTACCTCTGCCGTACCAATGCCACATTAAATTGTCGCAACTGATAATCAGGTAAAAGAGAGGCATCATAGTCACCTGCTTCAAAATGGTCCAAATCCCTTTGGACGGAGATTGAAAGATCCTCGTGCAATGGATAACCCATCCAGAATTTTAAGTCGAGGTAAGCCGATTGCAGGTCTGTCTCAGACCTTGAAAGAATCTCTTCCCGGTCTTTCAACAAACTGGAGGATTGATTAATGGAAATCTGATCCGTTAACCCCTGTTCAAACTGAAGTTGTAGCAAACGGTGGATATCGGCATAGTTATCATACAGTTGCCTGGCTTTGGATAGGTTAGCATTTTGCTGTTGAACATTATAATAGGCCATCCGGACATTCTTTAAAAGTACCTTTTCAAGAGATTGGACTTCCCGGCCCGAAACCTGCTCTTGCAAGCTGGCAAGACGTATATCCTGCCATACGGTAGCATCCAGCAACCTTAATCTTCCCTCAATTCCTACATTACCCATCCAGGGCGTTCCCATTCGGACAGGAATAAATGTTCCAGGCTGTCCAAGAAGTTCTCCAGGCAAAACCTGCACGGGAATCTGCCAATAATGATCTACAGCAGCAGTTCCTTCTATTTCCGGAGCAAGGCGTGCCCAGGAGGATTTACGCTCTTTTCCTGCTCTGTTGAGCCCCTCATTTTTGGCTAACAGCTCCTTATTATTATCTCTGGCGTACTCCAGACATTGATCCAGTGTCCAGGGTTTTGCTTTTACCTTAAATGAGAAAACCGTTAGACAAAACAAACCTAGTAAGGTTAATTTAAACATTTTCATATGATTAATATCATTATAATTAATGTAAATTCTCATAGTTCTCAACAAAGAGAACGAAAAAAAGAAAAAATATAAATTTTTATTTCTTATCCATTTCAATAGTACGCTTCCACCGATCAATAATAATAGGTAGTTCCACAATCATCATTTTATATAAATTTGCTACATATCCTAAAGACCTGCCAAATTCATCATCCAATCCTCTTGAGGTTTTGATATCATCAAGCATGGTATGAAATACTGTAAATTTTTGCTTCAACTGTTCTTCGCTAAACAACGTGTCAAAATTAACTGAAAAGTACCTTTTTCGCTGTCCACCAATGGTTTTAGACTCTACCATTTGGGTAGTAGTGAGCATTTTCAAGGCATTCGAAACAGCACTTTTGCTCACATTAAAATACGCCACAAGATCCTCAAATGTCACCTGTTGATCTGGGGACAATAATATATAAACAAATACCCTGGCAGCCACGGGAGTAAACCCCATGTTTTCCATTACACCCCCATAATACTCAATTTTTTCTCTATGCTTTTCCACGTTCTGTTAATTATAAGCCAAAGATAAACAAAACCAATAGTTCTCCAACAAAAGAACCTAATATTTTTACTAATAAACATGATATCGTTGTATAAAGTTTGATGTCTTATCAATCCAGCATCTCAAAAGTTTTCCACATTCTCATCCTTGTAACCTTACCTCCTCGTAAAATATATTAACCAAACATTTTTTGATTATGAAAAATGCAAGCAAAAAAACGAGAAGGCTAAGCCACATTAAAAACCTTTTGATGGTTGCTTTGGCAGATGGACCTTTGAACCGGTTAGAAGAAGCTTTTATAAAAGCCCGTGCAGGAAGTCTTAATCTCTCTAAAAAAGAAATTGAAGAAGTTTTAAGCAATCCAAACGATATAAAATCATGTGCACCGCTTAAACTTGGCAATAAAATTCTTCAGATGTATGATATGATCCATATGATGCTAATGGATAATGTAATGCACAAAAATGAACTTGATACCTGCAAAGAAATTGCAGCAGGTATGAACCTGATGGAAGATGTGGTATATAACATTGCAAGAGATGTCATTAAATCTAAAAATGCAGCCGGGCAACTGGTTCTTATCAATGGAAATCAGGAAACACGTTTTTTTTACAACCAACTCAGAAGATCCATTAAGAATTGAAGGCTGCTACAAACAGCGGAACGGATGGTATTTAGGGCCTGCCAAAAAAATCACAAGTGTGCAAGATACGCATGGCCTTACATGAAGACGTATTGAAATACTTCGAATGTGAGGCCATAAAGTAGATTGTGCACTTGTGGCTAGTCCAAA
>JBKBXU010000143.1:0-11268 GCA_046313675.1 Cytophagaceae bacterium | reverse complement strand
TAATTACTGGCGTCCGGTTAAAAAACAGGATTAGGTTTAGTCTCTTGGAAAAGTTATACTTACGGAAATAAAAAAAGAGGAAGACTCTACAATTGGACCTGTCTTGCCTTCCTCCCGAAACAAAATTTCTGTGAGTAAAAATACAAAAAATAATTTAACCGGACAGCCTATTCTTAGTCAGTTGTTCCATTTGATACCAGAAAGTATCATAAAGGATAGTGTAGAGAAATTTAAATCCGACCACTACACCAAGAGGTTTAAAACTAAAGATCACCTGTTGTGCATGATGTTCGGTGTATTAACCAAGTGCAGTACACTGAGGGAAATATGTAAAAACATCCTTTTCCTTGGCACGAAGCTTACTTATTGCGGCTTGGTAAACCCACCCAAGCGCAGCACTTTTTCAGATGCCAATGCTGACAGGGGTCATGAAGTTTTTGGAGCGATCTACTACCGCTTATATGCTCATTACAGGAGCTTTTTATCGGACAGCTGCATAGCAATGGAAATCAATAAAGAGATAGATCCGGAAAAAGTGGAGGTTTTCGACTCAACTACCATTACTCTTTTTAAAGAGGTATTGAAAGGAGCAGGCAGAAATCCGGTGGATGGAAAAAGAAAAGGAGCCATAAAAGCCCATACCCAGGCACGACTTTCAGATATGGTCCCTCACTTTATTCATTTTACCGCAGGAGCAAGTAATGATAAGGACTTCCTGAAGGTTATGGAGTTGCCAGAAGGGTCAATAGGAGTGTTTGATAAAGGTTATCACAACTACGCCAGGTATCAGCAATGGAATGAAAGTAACCGGTTTTACGTCACCAGGATCAACGATAACGCAAGATTTAAAATTATAGAACAACTACAGGTAGAGCACTTTAGTGAAAATGGGGTTATTGCAGACCAATTAATTGACCTGAGCTATAAATGCAGGAACGACAAGACAATAAAACAAGTAAAGGCTAGGCTGATATGCTATATTGATCCGGTAAGTGGGAAAAAGTTGTCTTTCCTTACTAATATGTTTGAGGCTAAAGCTATGACAGTATGTCTTTTGTATCAAAACAGGTGGTCAATAGAAATTCTGTTCAAACAGCTAAAGCAAAATTTTGAATTGACTTACTTTTTATCGGACAGCGAGAATGGAATCAAAATACAAATATGGGTGGCATTGATCTTAAACCTACTGTTTGAAGTTATTCACAGACAGATAAAGGAGGCGGAAGACTTTGCTACCATGGTAAAAATAGCGGCCAAAAATTTATGTTCTTATGTGAGTTTGGTAAAATTCCTAATAAATCCCTTTGCCGAATGGTTGAAGGAAAAAGAGAAAGAGCTAGGAAAAACACAATTTAATTTGTTTGATCCTGACCAAGGGGGTGTTTTTGAAAACTCTGCATAGAGAATAGGAAAATTGCTCTTGAACAATAAAAAGCAAGTTTATGGCTGAGTTTTTATAGAAAAAATTAATTGGCCGGACGCCAGTAATAAAGAATAAGGAAATAAAAGTAAAGAATAAGGAATTAGTTATTAAAAGCAGGGAAATTTTAGACATTAATAAACAATTAAATCAACTGGTTGCTGAAAGGACTCAGACAATAGAAGGCCAAAATCAAAGACTTGTAGATTTTGCTTATTTCAATTCTCATAAAGTTCGAGGTCCATTAGCTCGAATTATGGGTTTGGTAGACCTGATCAAATCTTCAGAAACAGAAGAAGAGCGGAGTTTATATTTACAGAAACTTGAAGAATCCTCTAAGGAGCTTGATACGGTTATTTTTGAGATCAATGACCTTCTTCAGGAAAGTGAAGAAGCAAGCCTTCTTAACTAATCAATCAACTTTTATCTCAACCTGTTCGCCCAGAAATTTAGGTTGCTTTTCAAACAGAAACAGGTCACCTGCTGCTCTGCATCTTGCCAGATACTCTCGTAGTTTTAAAACATTGGTAAAGTTACCTGGAACGGGTCTTGTAGAAAATGCAATAGCATCCATACCATAGAAATCACTGATAAACAAGGCTCTATTACAATGAAAGCTTTGTGTTACAATAGTCAATTTAGATCTGCCGAAAATCTTTTTACTCCGGACAATTGAGTCAAAGGTTCTGAAACCAGCATAATCAAGCGTAATTGCCTCAGCCGGAATACCCTGTTGCAAAAGAGCATTTTTCATGTCCTGTGGCTCATTGTAATACGACAATGAATTATCACCACTCACAATAATATGTTTTACTTTACCATGATGGTACAATTGGGCGGTAGCCTCTATTCGATGCTTAAAAAAAAGATTTGCACTCCCATTTCGATTGAACTTGCTGGTTCCTAATACTAAAGCGACATCATTGGCGGGAATAGCATCTATATCAGAATATATTCTTTTTTCCGTTTTCCCTATCATCCATAAGTTGATAGAAAATGTCGTTACAAAGAAGATACCTACTATGGATAAAAAAACCCAGATCGCTATTTTAAAATATCTTTTCAAACAAATATACCTCTACCTGCTATAACGTAAAAGAACATAATTTATATGTCATAAAATTACATACTTTAAAAAAGTCCCAACTGATCTTTATCACCGGTATGCTTCTTAGGTTTAATTTCTAAGTCAATACTGGATCCTACATCATAAGAATCACTCGCCTTTTCCTCTGTATCTTTCTCTTGTTTTTTATCCTCAGCACCTAATGAAGCTTCTTTCGGCTTCTTCTCTACAAGAAGTTTAATTTCTTCTGTTTTTTCCTCCGGCTCATCAGCTGCCTCCTCAGAAGCCTCAGTTTCTTCCTTTTCAATCTCCAGAGGGATAATGGCTTTTATTTTGTTATTGGTGAGCTTATTTCCAACGGCTTTCCAACCTTTTACATCTATAAACTCATCAATCTGAACTTCTATGGAAGGTTCTGTAATGTATTTGCCCTTAACAAAATCAAGCTTAACTTTGGGCTTTGGAAGAACACTTGCAAAAAGTAGTTTCGTCCCTTTAGACTCAGATATAAAATTGAATTTTTTCTCAAGGGAAGCAGTCTCGATTTTAAACCGTTTTACATAATAATTACCGGATTCACCATCCTGATAGATAGCAGATAAAACAAGGTCAGTCGTTGCCTTTGTTAAAATTTCAATAGTAGGTGCATCATATCGGTTTGTTAGGTCAAAAGTGGTAAGCTCATAAGATCCTTCTTTATATATAACAAGGATTTTATCATCCCCCTCAAAATTACCAACATACTGCCCCCTACTGTCATAATTAAGCCTGCCTACTACATCATCATACCAAATATCCACACCGCCCAGCGTCGATGCCCCACCTGACTTAAACTGTATCTTTTTGACAGCGTATTTGGTAAAAATATTACCTTGAGAACCTCTGCCCTTAATAGCTACTCCTGAAAAGTCGAAATCAAATACTTTGATCCTTGCTTTACTGGCTGGTGTTAAGGTAACATTAACAATCTCTGCTTCCCCATTTGGATTGGCCGTAAAATACAAAACCTTTGACCCTTTACTTCCCTTGGTCAGGTCGTACTCTTTGTCACGGGTAATTCCTCCAACCTGAAAACGCTTAACCATAGAGAAGCCACTTCCACCGTCCAGGTATATAAGATTATATACCATCCGGTCATCATTCTTTTTAAATACACCGGCATAGATGATATTTTTTCCAACAAAGACCTTTTCACCAACCTTTTTAACCACACACACACCATCTTTACGAAAAACAATAATATCATCAAGGTCTGAGCAGTCACACACGTACTCATCCTTCTTTAAATTATAGCCGATAAAACCTTCTTCACGGTTTACGTATAATTTTTGATTTGCAACAGCCACTACACTGGCAGAAATAACATCGAATGTTCGTATTTCAGTTTTCCTCTCACGTCCTTCACCATACTTTTTAAGTAAGTCCTGGAAATACTTTATAGAAAACTCAATGATATGCTCCAGGTTATAATTTACTTCTTTAAGCTCCTCTTCCAACTTGCGCATCAATTCATCTGCTTTAAAGGCATCAAATTTTGAAATACGTTTAATCTTGATTTCAGTCAGTTTTATTATGTCGTCCTGAACAATTTCACGATAAAACTGACTCTTGTATGGATCCAAACCTTTATCAATGGTAATCAAAACATCTTCCCAGGTCTCACATTCTTCAATGTCTCTGTATATTCTATTCTCAATAAAAATCTTTTCCAAAGAAGAAAACAGCAGCTTCTCCATCAATGCCGCCTTTTTGATCTCCAACTCTCTCCGGAGAAGTTCAATGGTTTGATCCGTACAAATCTTTAAGATCTCATTAACACTGATAAAATGAGGCTTGTCATTGATAATTACGCATGCATTGGGTGAAATAGATACTTCACAATCGGTAAAGGCATACAGAGCGTCAATGGTAATATCGGGTGAAATTCCGGGAGCAAGCTGTACCTGAATTTCAACATCCTTGGCCGTATTATCTATTACTTTTTTGATTTTAATCTTACCGTTGTCGTTGGCCTTAACGATGGATTCGATCAAACCTGTAGTAGTAGTTCCAAATGGTATATCTTTGATTATTAGTGTTTTTTTATCAAACTCTTCAATCTTTGCTCTAACACGAATCTTCCCTCCTTTTTGCCCTTCATTATAATTAGAAACATCAATCATTCCACCGGTAAGAAAATCAGGATACATGTTTACCGGTTTCTTTTTCAGTATATCTATGGATGCCTGAACCAGTTCACAGAAATTGTGAGGTAAGATTTTTGTAGCAAGCCCTACAGCTATACCCTCTACACCATGAGCCAGCAGCAAGGGAAATTTAACAGGCAGGGTTACAGGCTCTCTTTTCCTTCCATCATAAGACAATTGCCAATTAGTGGTATCCGGATTAAAAAGAATATCACCGGCAAATTTTGAAAGTCTGGCTTCAATATATCTGGGGGCTGCAGCGCTATCTCCGGTTCTGACATCTCCCCAGTTACCCTGCGTATCAATCAAGAGATCCTTCTGGCCCATATTAACCATAGCATCTCCAATGGATGCATCGCCATGTGGATGGTATTGCATGGTCTGGCCAATAATATTAGCGACTTTATTATACCGGCCATCATCCATTTCATACATAGCGTGAAGTATCCTTCGCTGTACCGGTTTCAGACCATCTTCAATAGCAGGTACTGCTCTCTCAAGAATTACATAAGAAGCATATTCGAGAAACCAGTTTTCATACATTCCCGAAACGGGCACAACCTCATGGATAAATTCTTCATTATCGCCGGAAAGTTCATTTCCTGATGCATCATCCTTTTCTTCGTCCGCCATAGAAATATTAATATAAATAAAGTTCCTTGTCAAAAATAAGAACTAAAATAAAAAAACAAAAAGACTGTTATTATAGGGACGTCATAAAACTGATCCTTTTTTGCACAATGGAGTTCACAGATGTATTTTTGATGAAAAATATAATCATGAAAAAATATTACTTAATATTATTTATAGTTATCCCGTTCTTCTTTGCTGCTTGTAATAGGACACCAAAAATCGAAAACTTTGACAGTCAGAAATGGAAAGAGGATAAAAACGCCTGTTCTTCAATTAGGGAAACCATGGTTTCTTCTCTGTTTGAAAACAAGAAACAATTGATAGGAATTTCTGACAAAGCCTTATTTTCCTTATTGGGAAACCCCGATTTTCAAAATTATTATGAAAGAGGAAAGAAAAGCTACTGCTATTATTTCCAAGCCGGCAAACAATGTGACAACAATACTCAATTAAAAGCTCAGTACATCGTTTTTGAAGTAAATTCTTTAGGGAAAGTAGTTATCGTTAACCGTCAGAAAATTTGAGACATCTTATTATAATAGCATTTCTTCTATGTACATCAATCCTGAATGCCCAGTCTCCGGGGGCTCAGGAAACCTTGTTGCCATATTCCACCCCCATATATGAATCCGATCTTTTAAAGGCCAACACAAGAAAATATGGGCTCCTCTTGGGTGTTCAAAGAGGAAGAAATACTTTTTGGGAATTGGGAGTGCAGAAACAGTGGAAAAAGTTGAGCATACAGAATCCCCGGATGTGGGCTGTATATGGCACAATGATGTACAATTTACCTAATAATACCTTGGCATATCAGACAGGAGTGTGGACAAAAAAAGGTGTAGACCTCACCTATGGAATGAATTTTTGTTATTTTTCTGATTTTTATAGTCAACGAATTGGTGGAGGGCCGGTGATCGGTTTCCGATTTTTGGGATTTCACCTTATGACAGGGTATAACTATACGTTTGGCCCACAAGAAATGACCACAGCCAACAATTTACATATCTCTGCACGATACTTTATTCCAACCTTTTCCACCACAGAGATAGAACGAAGCAAGAAAAAGAAGAACAAAAGCAAGAACTCCGGCAAAAACAAGAAATCCGAAAAGAAAGGCCTATTCAGCAAAAAAGAACCTGAGCCGGAAAAGCCAATGCATAAGTTTTTAAGGAAATTGGGGCTAAAAAAAGAAGAAGGAGTCAAAAAGAAAAAAAGGTGATCCAGAATCACCTTTTTTTATCTAAAAAGAATTTCAATAGGATCCTATTTTTATACTGATTTAGTTTAAAACTATCACTTTAAAGCAAAACCCCCTTTTATTTAAGTCATTTTTTTGAAAAAAATAAAAAAATTTTCTAAAACAGGTTAATTTTTTACCTAAATTTGCATAAACCATTTTAAAATTACCAAAACCATTAATTTATTAACCTATGAGAAAGAAACTATCAATAGTGCCTTTCATCGTGTTGATGGGAGTTGCACTGTTATCACTTGCTTTTAGCGGTACCCCTTCCTTAAATACAGATGATTATTGGACAAAATTTCAGGATCAGCTAAGTGTTGGTGATACCGCCTGGATGTTAACCGCCGCTGCTCTGGTATTTATCATGACTCCCGGCCTTGCCTTTTTCTACGGAGGTATGGTCAATCCCAAAAACGTCGTCTCGACCATGCTTCAAAGCTATATATCCATGGCGGTTATTACTGTGCTATGGGTTGTTATTGGGTTCAGCCTTTCTTTTGGAGAGAGTTGGAACGGATTAATTGGTAATCCTGCCACCTTCTTTATGTTTAATGGTGTAATGGATGGGGCACCCTGGGTAAATGCACCTACCATTCCATTATTATTATTTGCAATCTTTCAGCTTAAATTTGCTGTCATTACTCCTGCTTTAATCACCGGGGCTTTTGCAGAACGCATCCGGTTCACCTCATACGTTTTGTTTATCTGCTTGTTTTCCTTATTAATATATGCTCCTTTGGCTCATTGGACATGGCATCCGGATGGTGTATTCTTTAAAATGGGCGTCTTGGACTTTGCCGGAGGTACTGTAGTTCATATGTCTGCCGGATGGGCAGCACTGGCATCTGCCATATACCTTCGCTCACGAAAAAAGGTTGAACACAATCCCGCAAATATACCATTGGTAATGTTGGGTACAGGCCTATTATGGTTTGGCTGGTTTGGTTTTAATGCCGGATCTGCCCTTGGAGCAAACCATCTTGCTACTGTGGCAGCTATGACAACAACTGTTGCTTCAGCAGCCGCAGCTTTAGCCTGGGTGTTTTTTGATTCTATCAAAGGTAAAAAGCCAAGTGCTTTGGGCATGTGCATAGGAGCCGTGGTTGGCTTGGTAGCCATCACCCCTGCTGCAGGCTTTGTAAGCATACCTCATTCAATATTTATTGGAATTGTAGCCAGTTTGATCTCAAACATTTTGGTTGATTTAAGAACTACCAGAACATCTCTTGATGACACACTGGATGTATTTCCCTGCCATGGTGTTGGTGGTATGGTTGGAATGATCCTTACAGGTGTTTTTGCCTCAAGTGCTATTAATGGCGATATCCCACTGGAAGACAATGGCCTGATCTTCGGTGCAACTAAATTATTTTCTTACCACATGCTTGCCCTGGTTGTTGCATCAATTTTCGCCTTTGGGGGTTCATTCTTACTCTTAAAAATTGTCGACATGATTACTCCTCTGAGAGTTTCCATTGCCGATGAACGGGTTGGACTTGACGGAAGCCAGCATGGCGAAGGATATCTGTCATGGGTCAATAAAGTAGTAACTGCAAATAAAGAGGATAAAAAAGCACGAAAAGGATTGGAAGAAAAAGAAGAAGAAATCCCTGTTGGCTTATAAAAAGGAGGCTTCCACAAAGGAAGCCTTTTTTTATCTTCTGCTCACACCTCTTCCGGAGGATGGAGCTGAACGCATACTTCCACCATTTCTTGCAGGCATAGACCTGCTTCCTGAAGGAGCTGAACGTATTTGCGGGCTTCTGCTATTTGGTGTAGAACTTCCTCTTTGAATACTTCGGGGAGTACTATGTATAGAAGGGTTTCGTGAAGGCCCTGAGTTTACTCTTGAAGGAACTCTTGCAGGTTCTACCCTACGACCAGGATTCGAATTGCCATTTACAGATGGATTTTGTCTCCTGATCTGTGTATCTCTCCCCTGTTGAGTTCTCCCGGAAACCCCCTGATAAACACTTCTGTTTTGTCGAGGGGCGTTGACACTACCCGAATTATTATAACTTCTTGCCCTTGAAACATATTGACGCTGATGTCTCATATTATCTCGATAAGGAGTCGTTCCTCTATAATTAACTTGCGTTACATAGGCTCTTGAGAAGTTAAAGCCAACATACATGGCAGGAAGATGCATACTTCTTCTCCACATCAATCCATCATTGTAAAGATATGCGCCTGTGAATGTGTCATAGTAAAGGTTTGCCTCAGGCACATAATAATACCGGAGACTACTTCTGTAAGCATAGGAAGGAGCCCAGGCAGGAGGTCCTACATAAACTCCAACGGCAGGCCGTCTAACATATACATGGCTTGCACAAGAACTAAGCTGCAAAACCACACACGCCAAAATAAGATATAGTACATTTTTCATAGCTGATAGGTTGTGTTCAAACCCATCAACAACCTTTTCCATAATAAAATTTATGTACCTCTAATAAACTAAGGGAAAAAACAAATAATCAATTATATTTTATTGAATAACAGAAATATAACTAAAATTAAAATTTCATTAATTTTTAGATACTAAGCTTTTAAATATATTTAACTCTTCCAAAACCTTTCCGGCCTAAAAAGGTAATTTTTATAATATGAATCGTTTTTTATCAAGAGAACAAAGTATAAAACTTCTACGTGAAATTAAAAAGTCAGGTATTCCATATTTCTATGACAATGAAAAACATCGCTTGATTATACTGGATGACTTAAATAATGAGCTTGCACACCTCAGGCTACCCATTACCATTAAATCTCCTGATGAATTATTAACCCCCATAAATTATGTCCTACTTCTAATTCAGTCAGGAAGCTGCTCTTTAGGTTATTATGAAGACAGCATAAACCTCCACCATAAGGTCATCAGCGCCTATATGGTAAGGAAAAAACAAGGCACCAGCCAAATAAAGTATCTTAAAACAAAGGGGAAATCACGGGCAGGATCAAGGGTACGTTTGGGAGAAACGGCTGAGTTTTTTGATAATATTAATACTCTTTTACAAAATTATTTCGATAACCATGACATCCATCGAATAGCATTAAGTTGTTCCAAGATACTTATACCCTATTTATTCAACACAAAAACACCGTGCCCTTTTAATAAAAAAGACCAACGGATCATGAAAATACCTAAACATGTAGACAAGCCTACCTTTGAGGTCATGAGCCATATTCACAAATTCTTACTTAAAGGAGAATTGGTTTATGAGGAAGAAAATACCAGATTGATACAAGAACTAGCGGGCATTTAATACGTATAGTTTTCTATGGAAGATTATCTCTTAAACACCACCACCCGCAGGAACTATTGATCCGGCAATTAGATTTTAATATTATACATAAAAATGATACGTTCAACCACCTTTACTTTAGCTTTTTTATGGTCTATTGCCAGAGGCTTCAGCAGGAATATTTCTGTACTAACGTTTATGCTATTTAAGAACAGAAGAAGTCATATGGAAGCTCTTATTCCCCTGGAGTTTGAAAAGAACAATGACAAGGTAATTAATTACAATGAGTTTCTTAAAGAAAAGGAAGATAAAGGCGAATTTCAAAAGGTAAAAACTGAATTTATTCCGGATACAGAAACAACAGATCTATTTTTAAATTAAGGTTAAACAAAAAAATTATTTATGCGGTTTACCGGAAAGATCCGTAAAAATATGTTTTAAGCTTCCAATATCAAGCCCCTTTAGAAATTCATTATTTGTACAATTGTTACTTAGTACAGTGTAATTGATGTTATTCTCAACCAGCCATTTTTTATTAGTAACTTTACACTAATCAAGAATTAAATATTTTTTGAAAGAGTCCCTGTAGCTCTGATTTAACATTTTTATATTCTGATAATTGTTCTTTTGCTATCTGATGCCCCAAACTATTCGCCCAGGCAGCCTGCAAACGTTTGTCATTCTCTTCATTTATCATTTGATCAATGCCTGTAAACTTTAGTCCTTTAAACGCCATCTTCTTGTGAAAGGCTTCAACAATGTTTTTCCAATTTAAATCAGACACGTTATTGGCCAAATACCATATGTCATAGAAGTCACGAGGGGCGGTGTAAGAACGTTGGATAAGTGCCCGTAGTTTTTCAGATAAAACCTCTGGTATGGAATAGCAGGGTATAGATTGAAAACTGCTTAATAATTTATCAGAATAGTTATGTGTTATTTGCCTTTGTTCTATAGGAAAAAATATGGTTTCATATAATATTATTTCAATTTTAATACTGGTCGTCCAACGTTCAGGAGAAGGGGGAGCCTGATTTCTAGGATGATCTGCGCCCCAAAAATTAATAATTGCGGAATAGCCCGTTGATTTATCTTTGTGTTTGAGTTGCTTTAGCTCTTGGATGTATAAAGGAGCATCTGTGCGTTCATTCACAAGTTTAGTTATGCGAGTGAGTAATTTTTTATCCAACAAAAAATCAGGATTGATGGAAGTAAAATCTAAATCTTCAGAAAAACGATAGTCGGGAAAGTAGCATTTTTTCAGACAAGTACCTCCTTTGAATACCAGACTTTCTTTGCATTTCGGAATAGAAAATATAGCATCCAGGAAGTGGCCTAAAACCCAGTCTTTGTCTATGGTGCTTTTGGCTACTCCCTTGTCTTCTGCCAGTTTTTCTATTTCTTTTTTTAGTATCATCAGTATTGTTTGTCCGTAATGTTCAATATTTCTTCTTTGGAAATGTTCAATCGTAGTTTCCACT
>JBKBXU010000142.1:0-11317 GCA_046313675.1 Cytophagaceae bacterium | reverse complement strand
ACAATTCTCTTCGTGGCAATGGATATTTGTCACTTCCAACCCTAAATAACAACATTAAAATAATAAATATCAACCATTTATACAAGTAATGTTACTGTTTTTTTAAAGTGACAAAGTAGAAATAGTGCCTGCTGAAAAAGTCACAAGTGTGCAGATACGCAACGTATTGAAATACTTCGAATGTGAGGCCATAAAGTAGATTGTGCACTTGTGGCTAGTCCAAATACATCGTTTTATCAGATTTTTAAGTTCGCCGATGCACGGAAAGGTAAAGAATAACTAAAAACTTTGTACTAATTTTAAAAAATGCCAAGTATGGTATTTCAAATCAATACTTTAGGCATTTTTCTGCGCACCCTAAATAAGCCTATTTAAAATAGCAGGTCAACATGGAAATGTCGTCTGCATAGACATTATCTCCTCTGAAAACATCTAATTCCTTCAAAATATTTTCATGTAGCTCGGCAGCATCATATTTACCTTTTTTACTTATAAATGCTTTAAGGCGATCAAAACCAAACTCTTCATTTTCATGATTTATAGTTTCAGTTATTCCATCAGTATAGGTAAGAAGTATGGATCCAGCCGTAAAACCAACAACCTGTTTTTCAATAAACGGAAGTTGTGGAAAAGCACCAAGAATAGTCGTCCCTTTATCAAGAAGAGTTTCCTCTCCATTCCCTGAAATTAAAACCGAAGGGTTATGGCCTGCATTGATGTATTCAATTTCCTTTTTATCAAGATCACAAATCGCCGCAAAAAACGTAATAAAACGCTCCCCTTTCGAATTATTCATCGTTAAATGATTTAACTCATGAAATATCTGAATCAGATCATTTGTCTGACGAATTAAAGCCCTTAAAGAAGCTTGAAAATTGGACATCAAAAGAGCTGCAGGTATTCCTTTACCTGACACATCTGCTATACAAATCAGGAATTTATCTTTATCAATTTCAATATAATCGTAATAATCCCCTCCAATCGTTTGATGAGGAAGATAAGTAGCTTTAATGCTTATTCTATCAGTGGAAGGTAATTCTTTGGGAATAAATTGAGACTGAACATCTCTGGCAATTGAAAGCTCTTTTTTCAGGGCTTCCTGCTGAAGTTCTTTTCTTGAGAACTTTTTATTTTCAATAGCTACTAACAGAATACTTGATAAGGTCTGAACAAATGAAAGATCAATACAACTTTCTTTCTCCTGATTCTTTCTTGTATCCCCTACAAATACATATGCAAGGATTTTTTCCTTGTGAAGTATTGTTATTACAACATCAAAGACATCTAGCGCTCCTTTTGACTTTTTAACCTCTGCTATGGACTTTAAGCATAGAATATCCTCTGTGATAAACTCTTTACTCAGTTTTACAGGCAATCCATAACAAACCTTACACTCCCAGTAGTCATCCAAAACGAATAGAGCAAGTTTCTGAATTTGAAGATTTGCGATTAAAGTAAACTGGAAAATTTTATATAAAGAACTTTCAGGAAGATTGGAGTTAATTGCCTGAGTCACCTCAAGCAGTGAGTTCAACTCAAGTTCCTTCAGATGAATAGTCTTTTCAAGTTCTTCCTTACCACTTAACTGCGGTTTTGGGATCATAAGCGTCTCTTAAACCGTTTCCAAATAAATTAAATGCCAATACTAAAACACTAATTGCTACACTTGGCAATACAACCAGGTAAGCACTGTCTTTTGAACCAATAGAGGTATATCCTTCAAATACCATCATGCCCCAGGACGGCATGGGTGGCTGTACTCCCAAGCCAAGGAAACTCAAACCTGCCTCTATAAGGATCGCTGAAGCAAAATTGGATGTAGCAATAACGATCAAAGGGCCAAGGATATTGGGAAGTATATGTTTAAAAATAATTTGAATACTGCCAATACCAAGTGCATAGGCAGCTTCGACAAATAATTTTTCTTTTATACTCATAATCTGTCCACGCACTACTCTGGCAACTTCCACCCACATGGTCAGCCCAACTGCGACAAATGCTACCCATACCCCTTTACTTTGTAAAGCAAGGCTTATAGCAATAACGAGCATTATACCTGGAATTGACCAAACCACGGTCATAAACCACATTATAAGGTTATCAACTTTACCTCCAAAGAACCCGCCCAAAGCACCTAAAGTGACCCCAACCACGACCGATATTAAAACAGAAATAAATCCTATGGATAAGGAGATACGGGATCCAAATAATAAGCGGCTTAAAATATCCCTTCCGGCTTTGTCGGTACCAAACAAGAACTTACGTCTTTCATGGTTTTTTGATTTAAACGTTGCCACCAGATCGTCTTTGGATATTTTCTGTATACGCTCATTTAAATCAAGGTATTGAACCTCATTACCCAGTACCCGATAATTGTTGTCAAAAGGAAATTTGTCAGAGAATCCTGAATAAATAGGCAGAACCATCGGGATAATATTCGCAGAATCTATTTCTGTTTCCCTACCATACACTGAGTAATAAACGGTTAAATCATTCAATTGCCATTCATTAACAGGAAGCAAGATGTATTCGCTTTCCTGTCCCACAAACATTTTAGCAAGAAAATTAACCTTCTCAATCTTGCGGGTTTTAATAGTCTTTATCAGATCTACCTCAAAGCCCATGGGTTTCTTTTTAATCAGAGCCGAGCCGTCGTTAGCATTTGGTGTCTGATCAGGCATGATCAGATATCCTAAAATTGCCATTAGGTGTGCCAGCGCTATAATAATAAGCCCGAATACTGCCGGCTTATTTTTCCAGAGTCGCTTTTTTACGTAATAGGATGGACTTTTTATTTTAGTTTCAACCATTATGATCTACTGTTGTGAGCAAAAAGCCCCTCTTTGGTAGCAAGATACTTATATTTTCTTATATTTTCACTAGTAATTACGGGGGTAAACATTACATCTTCCGAGACATCATCCATACACCTTACCCAACCTTTATTTAACATTTTTTGAAGTTCTCCAATAAGAACGTTTTCCTCCTCCTTCAGATTTGATGCCAACTCATCAAATGATGTAAGAAAATAAAGCTCATCAAGAATATCAAATTCAATATCAGTCATATTTACTAATTATTTCTCCCTTTCCAACTGTACCCTCCGACTTTACTCATCATTCCGAAAAATAGAATATAAAATGGATATACAACTTGTAAGGCCAAAAAACTCATTAAATCAAAAGGCCTTGTTTGAAGTTTATAAATATTCCGTAAAAATACTAATTCAGCAAGTATTTTTAAACTTAATGGAATTAAATATACATAAATACTCATATATCCTCCTATAACTGCACACAATCCTGCAAGCAATGAGAAGTTATACAAAAAAACAAAAAGTGCCAATAATTTTATATGGATAAAAGCATACCTGTCCCATTTTCCACCCCATCTTTTCCGTTGATTATAAAAACTTTTCAAATCCTGATTGGCATTGGTAAGCACCAGGGAATCGGAGTTTTTGAGAAAAAAGACTTTGCCGGGAAATAGCTTAAAAATTTTATGCATCAAGAATTCATCATCGCCTGAGGGGACATCCTCATTCCCTTCAAAACCATGAACTTGTTGGAATGCTTTTTTTGAATAGGCAAGGTTTGCTCCGTTACACATATTAGGAAAGCCGGCACGTAGACAAGATGCCCCTGTACCAATAAGGCTTGCAAACTCTATTTGCTGAATTTTTGAAAAAAAACTCCTTTCAAACTTAAACCCTACAGCACCGATAACCATTACAGCGTTCTTTTCTTCAAAAAACTTAGCTATAAGCCCGACCCAACGAGGATGAACCCTGCAATCTCCGTCGGTAGTAAGAATTATTTCACTTTCACAAACAGCTATTCCGCTTTTTATAGCATGTTTTTTCCCCGTCCCGGCATTTAAGATAACCTTATATCTGGCAATCCGGCTATTTCGCAATATATCCTCGGCAATTACTTTGCTGCCATCATCCGAATGATCATCAACTATGATCACCTCAAACTCCTTTTCAGTTTGCATGTCCAGGTCATTTAGCAGGAATGGCAGGTTCTGAGCTTCATTTCTGATAGCGATAATCACCGACAATGACAGGGAAGAAGGAGCCGAAGCAGGATTATAAGCCGGTATACGGCTCCAGAAATAGATAAGTACAAAGACAAAACAAATGTATAAAACAGATATAAAGATATAGATCGCTGCTACCACTTATTGAAAAATTTTATCTTAAATATCATAAACAAGCCTATGAAGGCCGGAAATAATATATTTATCACCCATAGCAGAAGACTTGCAAACAATATACTTTCTTCACTGGTGTTGAAAAATCCAAAAAAATATAAAGCCGAAGATTCCCTGACTCCAAGATCAAAGAATGTTGGCACAATAGACTTAACCAGGAATATAAAACTCACTCCCGTTAACAGAATTACTACATTGGTACTGACATTAAACAAATAAAGTAAAGCAAAAAATTGGCAAGAAAAAACCATATACCTTAAAAACGATAAACCGATCACACACAAAATATCATTTCCTGAATACTGATTAAGGATTTCAAAATATTTGTAAACGGGTCTTAGCAGTTTAACTTCCTTAAGAAGAAAAAGAATGTTTTTATGAAAGAAGAATAGCACAATTAAGAATGTATTGGATAAAGCCAGAACATAGGCGAGAGTCCGTATTAGAAAAGCATCTGTTACATACACATAAGATATGAAATACAGCAGAGCCAGGGTTCCAAAGAAATATGTAACAAAAAACTGCGCTATCCTTGTCAAAAACACTGCCCCCACCATCTTTACCCTATCCTGTGAGCTTAATTGCAGAATGCGGCCGGCATAATCTCCGATTCCATGTGGAGTAGCAAGTCCAAACGATACACCGGTAAGTATACCACGATAAGCTTTCAGGAAACTGATTTTTTCAATCTTGCGAACCAGAAACTGCCACTTTAATGCTTCCAATCCCCAATTAACAGGAATCAACAACACAACGGCAACTAAGACAGGTATAGCATAGCCACTTACTTCCGACAACATGCTCCAGAAATCATTCAAGAACAAGTTTTTTTGGAGTATAACCCGGCCTATATAAATCAGTAGAAAACTAAATACAAAAAATTTAATAAGCACATTCGCAAGGCGCCCCTTGGGTATTAATCTGGATATGGCTAAATTGGAAATAAATTGCATGAATGAGCTTAGATAATTCTCCTAAAGCTAAAGATAAGATAATTCTTGGTATTGATCCCGGAACAAGCATTACTGGTTACGGACTCATTCAAATAAAAGGATCCGGAATGAGCCTGATTCAATATGGGGTAATTCATCTGAATAAATATTCTGATCATGCAATAAAATTAAGCAAAATATTCGAAAGGGTTGTCCAGCTTATAGATGAATATTTGCCTGACGAGATGGCAATTGAAGCCCCCTTTTATGCTAATAACGTACAGTCTATGTTAAAATTGGGGAGAGCACAAGGGGTAGCTATAGCAGCCGCCATATCTCGTCAAATACCAATAACTGAATATGCCCCCCGAAAAATCAAGCAGGCTGTAACAGGCAACGGAAATGCTTCCAAAGAGCAAGTTGCCGCTATGCTGACAAATATTCTAAAATTCAAGGCTACTCATGAATTTTTAGATGCTACCGATGCTTTGGGAGTGGCTGTCTGCCACCATTTCCAGAACGGAAACCAGGCTAGCAAATCAAAAAGCTGGGCATCGTTTCTAAAAGATAATCCGGGAAGGGTAAAGTAAGGAGAAGAAGTTTCGGAACAAGATTTATCCTGTTCCGAAACTCGAAGAATTATAAATTCTCTCTAATTTTCTTTTGAATTTCTTCCATCTGATCCTTAGGCAAGGTCAATTTAGGATTGGAGAAATTAATATCATTCATTGAATTAAGCGGAATCAGATGAATATGCGTATGAGGAACCTCAATACCTATTACAGCCACTCCTATCCGCATACAGGGAACAGCTTTCCGTAAGGCCTTTGCAACCTTTTTGCTAAACAAATGTAACCCTGAAAACAGCTCATCCTCAATATCAAAAATATAATCTATTTCTTCCTTGGGAATAACAAGTGTATGGCCCGGAGCCAATGGATTGATATCAAGGAATGCCAGGTAATTTTCATCCTCGGCAATTTTATAAGCAGGAATTTCTCCGTTTATAATCCGTGTAAAAATAGAAGCCATTAGCGCGATATTTCAATAATTTCAAATTCGAGTTTCCCGGCAGGAACTTCTATCTTAGCTGTCTCTCCTTCTTTTAATCCAAGCAATCCTTTTCCAATAGGCGACTTAACAGATATCTTGTTTTGCTTAATATCAGCTTCTTCCTCAGCAACAAGGGTATAAGCCATCACCTGCCCGTTTTTCTTATTCTTAATTTTCACCTTTGATAAGATAGAAACCTTTGAAGTATCTATATTGGATTCATCGAGCACACGAGCATTAGAAACTATTTCTTCCAGTTTCGATATCTTTAATTCCAACAGACCCTGAGCATCCTTAGCAGCATCATATTCCGCATTTTCACTTAAATCACCTTTGTCCCGTGCCTCAGCAATTTGTTTTGCCATATCGGCTCTTCCTTTTGTTTTCAGAAAGCTAAGTTCATCCTTTAATTTCTGTAAACCTTCTTCCGTGTAATAAGATATTTTACTCATCTTAATAGTCTTTATGGGCTAATAAATAAAAACAGAACGGTTCGCCGAACCGTTCTGCAACACAAAATTATATTTTTTATTCTAATTTAAAAATCTTTTACCTTTTTAGGCCTTCATTTAGAAAAATTCGAATCTTTTTGATTAGTACCTGATTGATTTTTTCATAAGATTCGTAAGACCAACCTCCTACATGAGGAGTAAAAACTACATTATCATGGCTCATCAGGTTTTTATAAATTTGCTTTTGCTCTACCGATAGCTCTTGTAGTTTTTCATTTTCAAGAACATCTAAAGCTGCGCCAAAAATTTTGCCTGAGGTCAGCAATTCCACCAAATCTCCTGTTTCCACAATTTCTCCTCTTGCGGTATTTACAAACCAGATATTTTTACGAAAGTTTAAAAAATAAGCTTTATTTACCATTTTTCTCGTTTCTTCCGTCAAAGGAATATGCAGACTAAGAACATCACTTTCCTGAAAAATAGTATCCATGTCAACTTCATGTACTATATCATCAGAAAAATCTGTCAAATATTTATCGTAAGCAATAACCTTGCAATTAAACCCTTGCAAACGCTTCGCAAATGCCCTCCCCATGTGGCCATAACCAATAATCCCTACCGTCTTACCTCCGATTTCATACCCCCTGTTTCCTTCCCGATCCCATACCCCTTGCCTCACTTGCCTGTCGGCAATTTGAATTTTATTCATCAAAGTCAGGAGTATACCCAGGGCATGCTCCCCTAAAGCATCGCGGTTGCCCTCAGAAGCATTAATTAAATGAATTTTTCTTTCTATAGCCTCCTCTACGCTTATCTGATCAAGGCCAGCTCCGGCCCTGGCAATCAGTTTTAATGCAGAAGCCTTATTTAATAACTCGCTATCCACTTTTGTCTTACTTCTGACAATCAAACCATCATACCTTTCGATACATGCTAAAATATCTGCTCTCCCGATATCAGGACGGTAATCTGCTTCAAGGCCTAATTCCTCCAACATTGGGAGGATGGAAGAATGCATGTCATCAACAATTAAAATTTTAAAGTTCATTTGATGATCGCTTTTTCAATTCAACTTGAATTCTACCGGTAAGGTCAATAAAATCTTCTACCGAAAGCTGCTCAGCCCGCAAATCAAAAACCTTGTCAGAAACCAACTCCGGTGGAAGGTTATAAGGCTTCAAGGCATTGCGTAATGTTTTTCTACGGGTAGAGAAACTCTGCTTTACCACCTTAAAAAACAAAACTTCATTAACGGGAAGTTTTTCTCTGTCATTTCTCTTCAGCCTGATGACAGCAGACTTAACTTTTGGTGGAGGATCAAATACATGCTCCTCCACGGTAAATAAATATTCTATATTATAAAACGCCTGTAACAGGACACTTAATATGCCATATTCCTTACTCCCATGTTTGCAGGCAATCCGGCTCCCAACCTCTTTCTGCACCATCCCTACAACTTCAGGAATCTGGTTTTTAAACTCCAGTACTTTAAAAAATATTTGTGATGAAATATTGTAAGGAAAATTCCCGATAATGCCGAAAGGCTCACTGAAATACCTGTTAAAATCCAGTTTAAGAAAATCACCTTCAATGATCCGTTCATTTAAACTCGTATATTTCTCTTTCAAATAAGCAACCGACTCCCTATCCAACTCCACCACATGAAGGTCAACTTTTTTATTAATCAGGTATTTACTTAACACACCCATACCAGGCCCCACCTCCAACACTTTTCCATAATTGGTATGGAACGTAAGTGATTCCACTATTTGACCAGCTATACCTTCATCTCGCAAAAAGTGCTGTCCAAGGTGCTTTTTAGCCCTAACATTTTTCATATTCACAAAAGTACTATCTTTCCCGTTCTTTAAAATAAAAGGTGATATAATTAAAATTATTTACACATTCATTTAATTTTGTCTTATTAAAACAGAAATCATGATAAAATTGCATAAGTCCAATAAGCTGAAGCACAGAATAGCAACAGCTGTTTTATTGGATAAAAAAAATGATATAAAATCATTCCTTACCATCAAAGAAACCATTGAAAAGGCAACTGAAAAGGTTAAAGACCAATCGATAACCTATCTGGTGGAAAATTCTCAAGACTTTTTTTTCGTAAAAACTCCTGAAAAAACCGCAAAATCTACCCTAATAGAAAAATACAGAAGACTTGGTTCTGATCTTTTTGATATTCTGCAAAAGGAAAAAAATAAAGAATTGCAAATCACTGCATCCGACAAAGATATTATTATAGCTTTTGCTGAAGGACTGGCTCTGTCTGCATATACATTTAATAAATACAAATCTGTTCCTGCCAAAATAAACATATCGGAGGTTCATTTGCTGTGCAAAGATTTATCGAAGGAAGATATTAATGAATTATCCATACTCGTTGAATCTGTTTTTTTAGCAAGAGACCTGGTAAACGAACCCTTAAACCACCTGACAGCGGAACAGCTTGCAGATGAAATTAAAATATGTGGAAAAAACGCAGGTTTTAAGGTAGAAGTACTAAATAAATCCAAAATTCAAAGCCTTAAAATGGGTGGACTTTTAGGTGTGAACGCCGGAAGCCCTAACCCTCCTACTTTTTCTATTTTAGAATATAAGCCTAAAAAACACCAGAATACATCTCCCTACATTCTAATAGGCAAAGGAGTAGTATACGATACAGGTGGGCTGAGTCTTAAGCCGTCTGAATCAATGGAAGCTATGAAATGTGATATGGCAGGGGCTGCAGCGGTTATCGGAGCCATAAATGCCATTGCAAAGAACCAGCTTCCCTTACACATTATAGGCTTGATTCCTGCCACTGAAAACCGTCCGGATGGCAATGCCATGGTTCCGGGAGATGTGATACGAATTTTTGGAGGAAAAACTGTAGAAGTATTAAATACGGATGCAGAAGGCAGGCTAATTCTCGCCGATGCCCTTGCTTTTGCATCAAAATACAAGCCTGAATTGGTGATTAATCTTGCCACATTAACAGGAGCCGCGGCAAGAGCCATTGGCAGTCAGGGCGTAGTTTTTATGGGGAATGCTTCTGCAAAAGTAAAAAACAAACTTAGTGAAAGCGGCTACGATGTACATGAACGTCTGGTTGAATTTCCTTTGTGGGAAGAATACGATAAAATGATTGATTCCGACATTGCAGATATAAAAAATATAGGTGGTTCTGAGGCCGGTGCCATCACTGCCGGAAAATTTCTTGAGCACTTTGTTGATTATGAATGGATACATATAGATATTGCAGGTATGGCATTTCTCCCTTTCAGGGATGGCTACAGAAGCAAGAATGGCAGCGGAATAGGGGTTCGATTATTATATCATTATTTTAAAAAGAAGGTAGTAAAGTAAAAATGGCTTTTTTAAATAACACCACAGACAAACCTGTCATAGGTATCAGCATAGGTGATTTTAACGGTATCGGCCCGGAAATCATCATTAAAACACTAAGCGATAACCGCTTATTGAAATTATGCATACCTGTAATATATGGATCGTATAAAGTTTTTTCCAAATACAAAAAGCTTTTTAATATTCAGGAAGAGCTAAACTTCTTTCAAATCAAGTCCATTGACCAGTTGAACCCCAAAAAAGTAAATATCATTAACTGCTGGGAAGAAGATTATGAAATCAATCCGGGCAAAGGCTCTCCTGAGTCTGGCCAATCTGCATTTATAGCTCTGGAAAAAGCTGTGAATGATATAATAAAAGGAGATATTGACGGCTTGGTCACTGCACCAATTGACAAGGCAAACATCAAGAGTGATAAGTTTAACTTTCCTGGGCACACCGAATACCTGGCTCATAAAGCAGGTAATAAAGAAACATTGATGATGATGGTTAGTGAGACTATGAAAGTAGGTTTAATAACCACCCACATTCCTATAAATGAAGTACCAAATAAACTAAACAAGGAAGTTCTTGAGAAAAAGTTTTCGATATTAACAAAATCCTTAAAAAAAGATTTTGGTATTACTAAACCCAAAATTGCTGTTTTGGGTCTTAACCCTCATGCCGGAGAACAAGGGCTCATGGGAAAAGAAGAAGAAGAAATTATTAAACCTTTTATGGAGGAGATGCGTCAGAAAGGCCATCTTATTTTCGGGCCTTTTCCGGCAGATGGTTTTTTCGGAAAACAGTCATATAAGAAGTACGATGCTATTTTGGCAATGTACCATGACCAGGGTTTGACCCCTTTTAAAGCATTGAATTTTGATTCAGGGGTTAACTTTTCGGCTGGTTTGCCTTTCATTCGTACCTCTCCTGACCATGGTACGGCATATGACATCGCAGGGAAGAATATTGCCAGCGATGAGTCCTTCAGACAGGCTGTTTTTATGGCGTGTGATATGGTCAAATATCATAGAAATGAGAAAGTATAATATTTGAACTAATTAAGATTTTTATTAATTGAAATATTGTACTAACTTTGCGCACTTAAATTTCGGGAAGGTATGAAAGATCGTAGAACCTATGATATTGATATCATCAAATTAGGAGATAAGAAACACACTTTTAATTTCGATATCACAAGTTCCTTTTTTGAAAATTTTGAAGATTCAATAATAGAAACAGGAAAACTGACGGTTGACCTGATCCTGGACAAGTCATCGACAATGATCCGGGCAAGTTTTGTAATCAAGGGAGTAATTGAGC
>JBKBXU010000141.1:0-11382 GCA_046313675.1 Cytophagaceae bacterium | reverse complement strand
TTAATAACCTAATAACACACCTCCACCCCTCAGTTCAACTGATTATCTTAAATTTAGAATTCAAAATTCAGAATTATATTTCCGCTCCCTTTCGCTCTCCGCTCTATCACAGCCAATGTCCAACGGATCCCGGAACAGATCCGGGAAACAGGTTAATTGTAAGTTTTAGGTAGTAGTCAGTGGCTCATTGTAAGGTTATTTGCACTGATTATCATTGATTTATAATTTAAAATTCAGAATTAAGATTAACCCTTTTCCCCATTAATATCTTATTAACATCTCCAACCTATACACTCACCACTCACCTCTTACCAATTACCACTTTACCCTTACCATTTACCCTTACCATTTACCATTTAACATTTAAAACTTGAACATTTCCGGTTACCTATTGACTTATTACAGTATAAATGATTGATTGTACAAAAATGGAAGCTTAATACGCTTGTTTTAAAATATAGTTTTGTCAATCGCCTAAAGACAGGTAATATTTTTAATGAAAAAAGCTGTTTTTCTTTACTGAATATTAATCAATTATGTCATTTTGGCTAAATTTGGAAAGAAAGTTTACTTTTTAACGTTTACTTTTTATTTGATAAAAGAATATAGAAGTGAGTCAATAATTACTAATTATCAATCAAAAAATCGGAAATATTATGAGAGGGATGTTATTCTCAGTTTTTAATTTTGTAATGCTCAATCATAAAGCTGGGAAATCTGTTAAGCTTTATCTGATTCTCCTTGGACTATTTATCGGTGCTTTGTCAGATGCTCATGGACAGGAAACGCTGAACCTTAATCTTAGTATTTCAGGAGGTGATCAGCATTCTGCCATGATCTGCCAGACAGGTAGAGTTTTTGCCTGGGGGCGTAACCGTACAGGAGCTGGCGGAGGAGTAGTTGGTTCTTTAGGGACTGGAAGTACTGAAGACAATATTTTGGAACCTGAAGAAGTTTTATTGCCTGTAGGATTGGAAGTCTACCAGGTAAGTGCCGGTTCCGGCGCTTTTACCATATCTCTTGCCTGTAATGGAGAAGTTTGGATGTGGGGTGGTAACCAACATGGGCAGATCGGTAATGGAACAAATACTCCAAATGTAGTAACCGTTCCTTCACCTGTGCTTAGAGGGGAAGGCCCTGCCAGTGCCGATGATCCCACACTTCTTGGGAATGTTATCTTTGTAGAAGCTTCTACCAGTACTTCTTATGCGATTTTGGATGATGGTAGAGTAGTTGCCTGGGGGAGTAATCAATTTGGGCAGTTAGGGGCAGGACTAAATACGGCAACTGTGCCATATAGTGCTACGCCTGTTTATCTGAAAACACGGGTTGCCGGGGCAATTATTGATTTGCAAAATGTCATTCATGTTACTGGTGGTGATGAAAATATATTTGCCCTTGTTGATGCCAACGGAGATGGAACCGGTACCGTTTACTCTGCCGGTGGTAATGCCTTTAATGATGACGAAATGGTCATTGGGCGACCTATTGCTGATCAGAACCTGATGATGCCGGTATTAAAGGAAAATGGTGATCCTCTTGATAATATTGTTTTTCTTGCTGCCGGTGATGTACATGGTTTGGCCATTGATGCCGATGGTTATGTCTGGGCTTGGGGTAACAATGGATGGGGATGTGCCACACTTGGTGCACCACCTCAAGGTGAAATTACAAGAGCAACAAGGGTTCCTGCAGGAGCTTATCAGGATGTTAGTGGAAATCCTTTTCTGACAAATGTTATCCGTGTATCCGGTGGACGTGGATTTTCTATGGCCGTAACAGCCGATGGGTATGCATTGACCTGGGGAAATAACGATATCACAAACGGAGGAGCTTTAGGGAATGGAGATGACATGGCCAGTTCTTGTGCTACCGGACCTGTATTCCTTGAATATGAAGATGGTTCTGTTGTTGACAATGCCCTGGAAATTTATCGGGGGGACAACTGGGGTTTTCTTATTAACGACCAAAATCAGTTTTACACCTGGGGATATAATCATCGTGGGCAACTTGGCCTGGGAGACACGGACACCCGATATAGAGCAACTTTGCTTGATCCACAACTTCCTTGCAGCCAGCCTGACCCATGTCCTATAGCCAGAATGCCTTCGCTAATGGAAGTATGTCCTGGAAGTACCTTTACCTTGGCAGCAGGATTTACACCTCCCCTGGGAAAGGAAAATCTTTACGTTTATCGCTGGTACTACAGCACCGATGGAACCGGAGGATGGCTTGAAATAACTCCTGGAACTCCTCAACCTCATTTGTCAATCAATGCCGAGGATATTGGTTTTTACCGTGTGACCATTGAATACGTTGGAATGGATGTGCCATGTAATATGTGTACCATGAGTGAGGATGTCATAGAAATCCGTTATGTAGAAGCTCCTTTCTCAGATCCCGGTGATAATATCTTCTGTCTACAGGATGGAGTAGCGTCGGTATATGTAAATGGTGATGGTGAATACGAATGGTTTGCCTCCATGACCAGTACCGATGTACTTGGCAGCAGTTCAGAAGATAATCAAGGTAACATTGATATCTCAGGAAGTATGGAGATTGAAGGTACAGAACCGAATAGAACGATGACCGTTTATGTGGAAGATGTTTCTTCTTTTGTTGAAACCATCGGGCCTCCTCATCCGGGACATGGTTTTGCTGGTGCTACCGGTCATAATACCAGTGGGAACGATACATATTTGCAATTTCAAGTGCAGCAACAACTTACCTTAAATTCACTTCAGGTACAGACCATTCAGCATGGTAATGCTGTAAGTTCCGAAATAAGCATTACTACCATTGGTGGTACTCCGGTTGCAGGTTCTCCATTCTTTGCGGAAGGACCAAGTGGGGCGGCAGGGACCTGGGTTACTGCAACGGCTGAAATGGATGTGTTACTTGAGCCGGGTGTTTACATCATTCAGGTAACAGGCGGAGATGGTATTCGAAGTTTTGCAAATGCAGGAGACGGATTTTATCCGCAGAATTATATGGGATTGATTGAGTTTTTGGATAACCACTCAGGCTTTAACCAGCACTATAATCCAAACCATTATGGCGGATTTTTTAATTGGGTAGTTTCTGCCGGAACAGTTTATCCTTGTAACAGAATACCGGTAGTACTTGAAGAAGATTGTACTCAGCCTGTTCAGCTACTCAATTTTGATGCAGAAGCACAAGACAACGGGATATTGGTAAGATGGGAAACGTATGAGGAGATCAACAACCATAAATTTAAAATTCAGCGCTCTACAGATGGTGTTAATTTTGAAACCATTGGCACCATAGAAGGCAATGGAACAAGTTCCGGAATCAGCTATTATTCCTTCCTGGATGAGAGTCCTTTATCAGGAGAGAATTACTATCGTTTGGTTCAGGTTGATTTTGATGGTACAAAATCACACAGCCATGTAGTGAAGGTATCACGTGATGGAATTGTGGATATTCATCTTTTCCCTAATCCATATAACGATGCGTTTTACCTTGTTTTGGCAGGACTAAACGGTGAGGCTTTTGTTAGTATTAAAGATGTAACCGGAAGAACTTTAGTAGAGGGCATCCGCATCAGCCAGGACGGTAAGACACAGCTTGGGCAAGGTTTTACACCGGGAATGTATTTTGTAGAAATACGCACCCCAATGCAAACAGTCGTGAAAAAGGTGATTAAGAATTAAGGATTAGGCATAAGTGATTAGGCATAAGGCGTAAGGAGTGTTCGGTATTTAACTCCCCGCCTTCGTTTGTGTCTTCAAAAATGGTTTAGAATGTTGGTGGGGACACCTCCGCCTTCGTTTGTGTCCCCACAAACGGGATTAAAATGAGAGTGCTGGAAGGATAATAGGTTACTGGAGGGAAGAGTTTTATAGGTTAATGTTAAGCGTTAAGTTTTAAGTTTTAAATATTAAGTTCTTGATTTTAAGGTTTTTTGCGACTATACACGTCGTCATTCCGGCCGTAGCTTGCGGAGAGCCGGGATCTCTCCACTCCAAACAAAACGTCATTGCGAGGAGGTACGACGACGCAATCTGCTGACTTTATCCGTGCTTTTGAGCTTTTGTTTTCCAACTCAACAGATTGCCGCGGCTTCCCTAAGCTCATCCCTTGGCAAAGCCTCGCAATGACGGTAAAACCCACTTCTCGCTCTCCGCTCCATTTATTCGCTCCACACTAACCATGCTATCACACTATCCTTAGAATTCCGCAGGGCTTCTAAGGGTTTTTATATATATGAGCGTCTTTGACTCGTTTTTTGATTTATATTTTTCGAAAGGGAGCCTGGCTCTCAGCAAGCCTAGCCTTTTAGGAATTTTGAATTTTGAATTATTTTACTCCGCTCTTTCCACACATAGGGCTATACCTGTGAAGGCATAAGACAAAAGGAGTAAGTAATAAGTAATGAGGTGTTGATAATCAATTTACCTGTAATCCCGACTCAAGCTGTCATCCCGACGCAGGAGGGATCTGCCCGAATGAACTACCCCCATCCGGCAGATGTAGAAAAAGTGACAAAGTCTCTATTTTATTTAATAATCCGTAGAGCCTCAAGGGGAACTCTACGAATAGTGGGGTATTGTTATAATTAATTCAAAATTAAGAATTCAAAATTCAAAACTAAAAATACGTAATCTTACAGTTAGGATGGTTCTTTTTGAATCGTTGAATTTCATTCTTGTCAATCCTGGTATAATGCACTTTGATCTCAAGAAGGGTGTCAAACTTGTGTAAGGGGCCAAGGGATGTTAATGAGGAGTTATTGCCGATAAAAGATCGCAGGTACTGAAAGTCTTTGATGTCCGACAGGTCTGCAATGTTTGTCCCTGCAATTAAAAGGTCAGTGATAAAGACATGGTTTTTGATGGGCTCCAGGCTTGTCAGTTTGTTATGTGAGCAATCCAGGTGCATGAGCTTACGATGGTTTCGGATAGGCTCAAGGGTTTCAATTCCGGAATTAAAGCAATCCAGGTATATGAGGTTCGTCAGGTTTCGGATAGGTTCAAGGGTTTTGATTTCCAGTTTACGCATGGCAAGCTTTTCAATATTCACCAATCCGCTGACCGGTTTTATATCCTTTAAAGAGTAATTAAGGGAAATGTCCAGTTTTTTAAGATTCTCAAGGCCTGCCAGGGCTTCGATGTCTTCTAATTCATTTTCTGATGCATCCAGTTCTATCAGATTTTTTAAGCCTTTTAATGGGGCAAGACTTTTTATTTTCTGGCCTCTGCAGATCAATTCTTCCAGATTGGTCAGCGATTCTATTCCGGATAGGTCATTGATATTTGTCTTGCTGATGTTAAGTACCCGAAGGCCGGTCATTCCTTTTATGTCTTCAAGGGTATTAATGGCTGCACCTTCCAGGTCCAGTTTTTGCACATTTTTAAAATGGCTCAGGCCACTGTAGTTTTTGAATTTGGAATTTGTCAGCACCAGTTCATACGTGCCTGTAACGCGCTGTATTTCTAATATGGTAGGGTACTCATCAAGCTTATGTTGGGTTCTTATATAAGATTTCCACTCAGGATCCATTTCCAGCCACCAGGTTTGCAGAGGATTTAATGCATCCAGCACCGGCTTACCTTGTGGGTGGGTAATGCCAAGGATTTTGAAGTCTCTGGCTTCGTTGCCATATTTATCAAATTTTATATGAAATACCAGGGGCATATCTATGCTGTGGCTAATTGTGTCTTTTCTGGCTATCACAGTATCGGCGGCAATGGAGTCATTGATGGCCACCAGGGTATCTTTGATTTCTGTCCATTGGATGGATTTTACAACTTCCGTTTCAATGAAATAATACCTTCTGATTTTGTCGTATTTTACCTTGCTTAGTTTTGCCTGGTCAGGATTCAGGACGATGGAATGCGTAGGAGGGTAGGCCGTATTCAGGTTCATGGTATAGGCAAATATGCGCACATTATCATCCGGCCCTGCCTTAGGATCCGTGTCGTTCCATACGTGCATGTTGTGATGGAGCAAGTATCTTTTGGAGAATTCTGTTGAAATTTTCTTCCTCAGGTTATCATTATCGGTGCGCATGATGTTGATCAATGCGCTGTAAGCTTTGATGGCCTGAAGCACTTCATTTTTCTCTGCCGGGCTAGGGACATTCAGTACATCTACCTGAGCAGAAGATCTAAAGCTTAGAAAGGTAAATAAAAAAAGAAGTATAAAGCAGGTGCGGTTCATAGATGATGTTTAGATAATATGACAATATAGGGAAATGATTGATTAATTTCAAGGGGAAGTTAAGTTTTAAGGCATAAGGCGTAAGGCGTAAGTCATAAGTCATAAGTAGTAAGGGGTAAGTAGTAAGGAATTTTGAATGTTGAATGCTGAATTTTGAATTATTTTTTCACACTATACTCAAAATTTCGAAGGGCTCTTAAGGCCAGGATATATACGCCCGTCATCCCGGAAAAGCTACAGGAGGGAATGCGCAATGGGACTTTATCCGGGATCTCAATAAGACGCCGTCCAATCATGATCGGTGCATTTCCAAAAGAGATCCCGGCTCTCCGCAAGCTACGGCCGGGATGACGGCGTGTGAGGTGGAGTTTTCTTGTTATCATCCAATGGATTGCTGCGGCTTGCCTTTTGGGAATTTTGAATTTTGAATTATATTTTCCGTATGAATAAGGCATAAGGCGTAAGTCATAAGTCATAAGTCATAAGGCGTAAGTCATAAGTAATAAGTAATGAGGTGTTGATAATCAATATGCTATAATTCCGACTTAGACTGTCATCCCGACGAAGGAGGGATCTGCCCGAAGTGAATTTTGAATTTTGAATGTTTAGTTTAAAAGGCATAAGGAATAAGTAGTAAGGCTTTCCCAAAGGGGATTTTAAATGCTGAATATTTAGTTTTGGTCACATAGGGCTATGCCCTATGTTGAGGCTGTTTTCGCCCCTTCAGGGCTCTTTTACCATAAAGGAATTAGGTCAAACTGGATTAATACGCCCGTCATTCCGGAAAATCTGTAGAGGAATAAGGGGGGATTTATCCGGAATCTAATAAAGATAAATAAAGGCATAAGGCGTAAGTCATAAGGAGTAAGGAATTAGGTATTGATAATCAATATGCTATGATTCCGACTTAGACTGTCATCCCGACGAAGGAGGGATCTGCCCGAATGAAGTACTCCTATCCAACAGATGCTTCGTACCTCAGATGACAGTTAAACCCTGATGTATGATAACCTATTGATTATTTTGCGGTTTACCTTCAATTAAGAATTCAAAATTAAGAATTCAAAATTATTCTTCTTCCTTCTTCCCCACATGCCTTAGGTAGAGCATAAAGGCAATGAATATAAACACATACACCACATTATTAAAAATATCGTGTGTGCGTATAAGCTTCACACCCGGATTATGGTATTGCGTAAGGAGCAGGTAAAGTACCCGGATGATGTTAATGACAAAAATTCCGGCGATGCCTAAGAAGATAGCTTTCCATTTTGCGGTTTTGGATGGGTAGGAGAAGATCAGTGCAAACCAGGCGATCATCATTTCTACACCCAGACAGGGGAATAAAATACGCACTCCGGCCGCTCCCTCAATCCCGACTACATTTAAATAGGCAAAGGTGTCGTAGCCTAAAAGTACTAATATGCCTCTTGTCGGCCAGGCAATGATTTCTACCAAAAGTTGTATAAGGCTGTAACGGGCAAGAAAGGGGGAGTGATAACCGCCTCCATCATCTACTAAGCCCACATAGCCCAGGAATATATATTTTAAGATGAAATATATTACAATTGCCTTGAGTATAAATATGATGATACTTTTGTACGGATAGATTTGAGCTTTAATAAAAAAAAGAAAATCTTCAGATTTCGCCATTATTAATGTAAAATTTAAATTATAACGTGTAAACCGTTTAAGTAATTTATTAAATTTAACCTTAATTTCAATTTCGGGAAAGTTTTCCCGTTTAACCTTATAAAATTACTATTTAAATCTCAATGTTATTTAATTCATTTGAATTTTTGATTTTCCTTCCAATAGTCTTTGCTATTTATTGGATTATTAATAAGAGGTTTAATCTTCAGAATCTATTTATATTAATTGTAAGTTACGTATTTTATGGTTGGTGGGATTGGAGATTTTTAATCTTAATTTTTTTTAGTTCTTTGGTAGATTTTACCATAGGCCAACTTTTGGAAAAGAAATCACAATCTGAGACACGAAAACTTTTATTAGGGATTAGTTTATTTGTCAATCTTGGGACTTTAGGAGTTTTTAAATATTTCAATTTTTTTTCAGAGTCATTTACTGATGTTCTAAATTTTTTCGGATTTCAGGAAAATCCTTATTCATTGAGCATAATCCTGCCTGTAGGCATTAGTTTTTATACTTTTCAAACCTTGAGTTATACTATTGATGTTTACCGGAAGCAAATACAGCCGGTGAAGGACCCTATTGCTTTTTTTGCCTATGTTAGCTTTTTTCCTCAGTTGGTTGCCGGCCCCATTGAACGTGCTAAAAATTTAATACCTCAGTTTTTAAACACCAGGGTATTTAATCATGCCTTGGCAAGTGAGGGGTTAAGGCAGATTCTTTGGGGTTTATTCAAAAAGGTGATCGTTGCTGATAATTGTGCTGTTTTGGTTGATTACATATTTAATGATTACCAAAATCAAAATAGTATAGTATTGGTTTTAGGCGCTGTTTTTTTTGCTTTCCAGATTTATGGGGACTTTTCCGGCTATTCGGATATGGCTATAGGGATTTCTAAATTGTTAGGAATTCGGTTAATGCGTAATTTTAATTATCCTTATTTTGCCAGTAATATTAGTGAATTCTGGAAAAGATGGCATATTTCGCTGACTACTTGGTTTAAGGATTATCTGTACATCCCCTTAGGCGGATCAAGGACATCTTTGACAAAACAAGTGCGAAATGTATTTATAATCTTTCTTGTAAGTGGTTTTTGGCATGGCGCTAATTGGACATTTATATTTTGGGGATTATTGAATGCGTTCTTTTTCCTACCTTTTATTTTTATTAAATCTCCTGATTTTTTTAGGGGTTCCTGGAAGCTATTTGGTAAAGTCATTGGGATAGGATTTACATTTGCCTGCGTCACCTTAGGCTGGATTTTCTTTAGATCTGAAAGTTTAGCGGGTGCTTTTAATTATATAAATGGAATTTTAAGTTTTGATTTTGTGGCCGTTTCAGAATATTTTCTATTTCCTATTCCTTTTATTATACTAATGTTGGTTATTGAATTATTTAATAGGAAGAATGAGTTTGGATTTCAACGAATGCCTTCCAAACAGTGGCAAAGATGGCCAATTTACCTAGGTATGATAGTTATAATACTTGCTTTTTTGCCTCAGTCCAAGCAAAGCTTTATATATTTTCAGTTCTAAAAAATGAAGACATTTCTAAAGAAGCTATTCTTATTTGTGTTCTTGAGCATTTTCCTTGCAGAGGTTTTTGTACGGACGTTTTTATCGGGATATATAGATAAAATCCATACTGATTTTAATCCTTACAGGAGTTTTGTCAAAAGTAAACCGGCTTTTGTTTTCATGGGGTCTTCAAGGGTAGCTGCTGCCATAGATGAAGATGTTTTTAGTTCTCAAGATATTAGGATTTTAAATTCTGGTTTGGGGCATTCGACTGTTTTCTATCATTATTTCTCCTTACGTAATTTAATTGAAGAAAAAAAAGTGAGATTTGATTCTATTAAATTTTTTGTTGAAGCTCCAACCGGGCTTCCAGAGTATTTAAAGTCAGAAAGGGATGAATGGGTTTTTGAAAATCAAGGAATTCATGCCGTTAGGATTCTTGCACCATTAATGAATTACAAAGATTTAATTCAATTTCTAATTAAATCTAAAAATACCTTAAAAACCAAGTGTTATTTAGTTTTTTATTATTGCTTTCATTCTTTTCAAATGCTGGAATATATTAACAATGGTGTGTTTAGAACATGGAATTTATATTCTCCCCAAAAACAAAAATCCAAGAATCTTACTACGCACGGTGGGATAAGAAACGATGATGAAGGCATTGATTTAATAAAAAAAATGCAAAGAAAAAAAGTAAATGCAGACTGGCATTTAGATTTTTATTTAAAAAAAGAAGAATCCATGGTTTTGGCTTTGAAAGAACTTGTTGAAGAACATGGAGGAGAATTGATTTTTTTTGAAATGCCGGAAGCCTCATTTGATAAGGACATGAAGCTTACTAAAGCAGGGTATGGTTTGTTGCAAGAGTGGAATTCTTTTAAGGATGAAAATGGAATTAAACAAGTTTATGTAAAAGCCATTAATTTTAATGATTCCAGTTTTCCTGATTTTTTGCATATGGGAAAAAGTGAATCAATTATTTATTCAAAAGAATTATATAATGAAATTCGAACATCATTTATGCAGAATAATAAATTTGAAGCAGATAATTTATAATTTCGTTATTTTTATGCCGTTAAATAGGTAATTATTTACAACTTTACATTTAGATTTAAATTTTCCTCTTGAGTTTAAAAACAATGTTTAAAAATATTTTACTTCTGACATTATTGTTAATAGTCGGATTTGCTTGTGTTCCACATCGAAAAACTGTTTACCTTCAATCCAGGGACAATGTTCAGGATTCTATTATAGCCCGTAAAGAATTTGTCTATAAAGTACAACCTAAAGACATTCTTTATATAAGCGTAACCAGTTACAACAATCAACTGACTGATTTTTTTAATGTTAAAGCGGATAGGGGCGCTACAAATTATTATATGACTGGATATACGGTAGATAGTGAGGGATATATACACATTCCTGTTTTGGATACAATGCATGTTATGAACTTAAGCATTCAGGGAATTCAGGAAAAATTACAGGAAGCCATAAGCGAGTATGTTACGGGGGCTAACGTCATTGTGAAATTAGTTAATTTTAAAGTGACTGTAATAGGAGAAGTAAAAGTTCAAGGTATAAAAAACATGGAAGGGGATGTTTTTACTATTTTAGAAGCAATTGCTATGGCTGGAGGGATAGAAGAGTTGGGGGACAGGCAAAACGTTCGTTTGGTTCGAAAAGAAGGGACCTATACCAGGATTGTAAATCTTGACTTAACTAAAAGAGATATTATAAGTTCAGAATACTACTATCTCCAGCCCAACGATGTAATCTATGTTGAGCCTTTGCGTGCAAAGTCAGCAAGGGGAAATTTTAGGACTGTTCGCGACACCATTGCAATAATATCAGGCGTTCTTATTTCGTTAAGAAAAAGGAGATTAGATTTGTGATAAAAACATATTTAACATAATAAAGTGAAGAATAGAAAGCTTCGAATTGTAATAGTGATTCTACTTTCTATAACAGGCATTTTGTATATATACTTCCACACAGTTATTCCAACTATTGTCTCTTATGGGCAGTATTC
>JBKBXU010000140.1:5777-11440 GCA_046313675.1 Cytophagaceae bacterium | reverse complement strand
TTCAAAGTACCACTGATAAGTTATGTCCCCGTCACCTGACGCTTCTACTGAAAAAACAACCGCATCGCCAACAACAGCCGTTTGACTTTGTGGCTGCACATCAATAACCGGAGCCTCTATTTCATGAACAGTAAGTTTAAATGCAAATCCGGCATATATATCTTGTACTAAAACATAGGATCCATTTCTATATACTACCGATAAATTGTCTGAACTAATATTTGTGAAATTAGAATTACCTAAGTCTTCAAAATCTGCACCTGTATATTTTTTAGCAACAACCATATTATTTTGCAGATAGAATAGTGACAAATTATTGTCATCATCAAATAAGATATGAGGTTTAGTAATTCCAACAGTAGTTACAGGAGATGGATTCAATAGCACCCAAGATGAACCGGAGAGTTTTTTGATAACTAATCTAAAACCTTGTAACCAGTCTGCATAACCGATATACAATACACCATCGTTATCTTTTCCTATGCATGCAGTATGGGCTCCTCCCGGGGATACATCTCCAGTCGTAACATTTACCCATGAAGATCCATTAAATCGTTTAACATACATTCTATAAGTATATCGATATTCCGTATATGCTACAACAGGGTTATCGTTCGCATCTATTTCTATTTGCACGTTTGTAATGTAATTTGATTCAAACGATGGCAACGATGCCCATCCGGTTCCATCAATATACCTATAAGCGTAGCCATAATTCACAATAGCATTGTTAGTTCTTCCAAGATAACTAATGTACAAGGTATTATTGGAGCTGAATTTCATAGTTATATCATCTGGTCGATCGGAGAAGAATCCACCAACTGAAATATCTCTCCAGCTTGTACCATTAAATTTAAAAACCATAAGTTTGCCAAAATTTGTACTTCCTGTATTCCTGTAGGCCACATACAGACTATCATGGTTATCCACTGCAATGGCGGTGGCAACGCCGGTAAACGGAGAAAAACCCGGCGCTCCGACATAATGCCAGACACCATCTTTATAATTCATCACAGAAATTTTTCCGCCTTCAGAAAAATCTTGAAATGATGAGTAAATTTGATTGGAAGAGCTCACAACAACGGATGTATGTTGTGCACCTTTGGGAGTAAATGGCTTTGCATCCATTACGCTCCAACTTGTATTATCAAAAGATTTCAAAACAAACTTATTTGCCCATTCAGCATCCTGCATAAACAAAAATGGCTGGCCATTTTTGCTACTTAGAGAATGTGTCGTTAGATTAGTCTGAGTTAATTCGGCAGGACCTACTTGTGATAAGGATGTGCCATTATATTTCTTCACACCTAATTTCGCAATACTTTGTCCATAATTGTAAGCTATGAAAGTATTGCCTTCCGAAATTGATATTTTAAGATGAGAATAGCTAGAATAAATATCTCTGGGTAATGTTGTAAGCGTAGCCCAGGCTGTACCATTCCATTTTTTCAAAGTCGTATTACTGTTATTATCGATCATTGCCACCTGTGGGTTGCCATCACCACCTACTTGGATGTCAAAGAAAGAAGAAACCCATGTAGAATGTAAAGATGGCCCCACATTTACCCAGTCGGTTCCGTCATATTTCTTAACATATAAAAGAGAGTTGGATCTTACCTTGTATGCTATATAAATAGTGTTATCGAACACTGCTGCTTTATATTCAAAAATACCTGTACTAAAACCAGGAGTTCCAAGGTCTACCCATTCATTGTCCCTAAATACCTTAACACCAATTTCATAGCTTGGAAATTTTTCCATATACATGACTACAGGTTCCCCTGTTTCTAATCTCAACAATTTCACCTTTTCAATGGTGGAGGTTGTGAAGTCTGCAGCCCCTATTGCTTGGTTGGAATTTTCTTTTACAGAAATAACATTTAACTTATTTGTAGCACTTTTAACATAGGCTATAACAGCAGAATCTTCATCTACATAAAAATCATAATCTACAGAGGAAACTGAAGGTCTGGCAAAAACTGATTATTTCCAGATATTAAAGTGGCTTGTAACAACATAATGACTTCCATCTCCGGTAGTTTTATATACCGGATAATTGTTATGGCCAACATTTAGAAAACCGGTATGGTCTGAATCCAGGTTTTCCCAGGTTTGAGCATAAGAAAAGACCTTACACAATAGTAAAAGGCTAATAAATAAAGTTTTTTTCATGATAGAATTTAGGTTAAAAAGCCAAAGGTAATGCTTTTTTGCAACTTTTTAACTTATATAAAATGCGATGAAAAAAAAATAAAACTACCTGATGAGCTAAGAGTAACATGGGAGAGTTTATCTCTCATATGCTTATTGCTATTCCTGTTATCTTCCACTTATTTTTCTGTTTGGCCAATGTTACACTTGTGTTTCCCCAATAGTAACTTTCATCTTTTTTACTAAAAATAAAAAAACTAAGGTAAACAACTGCCTTACCTTTACTGCTGAATTCTACCTTATTGATTCTTATGCCGTCAATAGGTTCCTGTCCGCCGGTCCAGCGATAATAATTACCAAAATCACAACTGGTTTCTTCAAAATGGTCTAAATCAGTAAAGTTAGACTCAAACTCACTAAATGAATGTTTTTCCAGGTTATTTTTACAAACCTCATACGATTCTTTTTCAAGCTTAATGAAGGAATCGGAAAAATGATGCTTTTTTAAATTTTCTATATAAACTGAATAATCAAGGGTAGCTATTCCTTCTTTTGACTTGGTAAAAACCGGTTGGTATTCAGAATGATTTCTTGTCTTTACAACATCAATGTACCACTCATAAAACTCAGTAACCACCCTGCTTACATCCAAAGAATCGTTTGCTGAAATTGTGACTGCTCTCAGTTTAGATTTATTGCCTTGCACATTGCAAGAGACCGTAAGAATTGAAAAGAATACAAGTAATAGAAAATTCATTGTCAATCGATGTGAAAATTTGATAATGCTAATTTTACACGAAATTACCTTACTCCCAAACGCCGGGCTCATCTTTAGCAAACGTATCTCTTCGGATATTCCAGGTATCATTATGTAGTTCATGAATTTCCCTGACAAAAGCATCCAGCTTATCATCAAAATCCTGTAGTACCTTTTTAATCACTACCAATTCATCTTCTTCCCACTTGTACGTAGCCGAACCATAAATTTTACTGGCCATCCCACCCTGTCCGAATGTATAAATGGTTTGGGCTATCGTGTCAACGGAAATATTACTTAATCCTGACAAACGATTATCATAAACGAACTGCTTCTTTTCAGGATGGTACACAAAAACATCTTCCATTATATTTTTTGAACCACTGGAGCTATTATAAATCGTCAGGTCAGGGTAATTATCAAAATTATAATCCTTAAAATTTATCTTATAACTAAGGTGGTCGTCCAGTGCTGTTAAGTCATCAGAAGAGTATAAATAGAAATCAGGAATCTGAATACGGTGCAATTTCCCATCATAGGTAAAAGAGAGACTATCAAGTTGGCCGTACCCTTTCGAACTAAATTCTGCATAAAGGCGAATAAAAAACTTCTCTTTTCTAAACTTCCTTTTTATGGTAGCTTCAGTTACATAGGCAAAAGGCAAATTAGTAAGGCCGGAATCCTGATGTAGCTCCATGGATTCACCTATATCATTTGTAAGACTGTCAGAATTATTTACCAATTCATCAGCTATATTTTCTTCTGCTTGTTCCTGTTTATCAAACGAAGGGGTACAAAGAGAGAATGTCGCTATACAAATGAATACAAGGAGTGTTTTTTTCATAGAAGTATTAAACCCGAAGTTTGATTCAGCTTTTTATCAAGCTCTAAGAATCTTTTCCATCTTACGCCCCTTTGCCAACTCATCCACCAGCTTATCTAAATACCTAACTTGCTTTGTCACAAAATTTTCAATTTCATCTACACGATAACCACAGATTGTCCCTGTAATTAGGTCGGCTTTAGGATTAAGATTCGCCCTCTCAAAGAATATATTAAAGGTCACATTCTCGTCTATCAAACTTTTCAATTTCTCCTCGTCAAATCCGGTCAGCCATTCTATCACCTGATGCAATTCTTCTTTTGTCCTGCCCTTCTTTTCAACTTTTGTGATATAGTGTGGATAAACCGAAGCAAAGGTCATTTTTGCCATTCGTTCATCGTGTTCAGGAGTTGTATTCATGCTTTATGTTAATTGTAAATTACTTAGATTTCACTTTTCCACCCTAATCTTAGAACTAATTTAGCAATGTTTCCATAGAATATCATAACCTCATTAGTTTGAAAGTTGATTCTGCTTAAAACACCTATTGTAAAGGTGTTATTTTTCATCAATTTCTTTAAGTAAACTTTCCAGGTCAAGTGCCTTGGTATACATATCCAAAGAGCCTTCATCATTGAATGGCCAAAACTCTTTGGGCCTGTCCCAGTACAACTCCACACCATTGCCATCCGGATCTTCCAGATATAATGCCTCTGACACTCCATGATCACTTGCGCCAGACAAAGGATAATCTGCTTTTCGCAAACGATCATAGATTAATGCAAGGTCTTTTCTTGTGGGATACAATATCGCAGTATGAAATAAACCTACACCGCTTTTCGTAGCTGAAGGTGCTCCCTTGCTGTACCATGTATTTAATCCAATATGGTGGTGATACCCTCCGGCAGAAATAAATGCTGCCTGACTCCCGTACAGCATTGTAACCTCAAAACCCAATAAGTTATGATAGAATTTCAGTGAACGATCAAGATCTGCAACTTAAAGATGCACATGCCCGATTCTTGTCAGAGCAGGTATTGTATAGGGTTGATTATCGTTAAGGTTTGACATAGTACTTTATTAAAATGTATTTCTCCAGCTTCATGATTTTGATGATAAATGGTAATTTGAGTATTTTGATTTTTGTGATTCTAAATTTTGCCTATCCCATTTAGCAAGATCTGCAGCTGCCTGGTATGTTGAATTAAGAAAATCCATTAATACCTTTGAAGGGTTTGCAGCCTGGCGTACACTTTCATAAGGCAATATAAACTCCCTTAAGTCCTCATGATAATATGCTCCATCCGGCTTTACAGCAGATGTTTTAAACCCATTAGGTTCCGGATATAGATAGCTATAAAATAAAGCAAAGGGTACCATTTCGTTGCCGAGCCAAAACCCACAACTACACACCTCGTGGGAATAAGCTTCCTGAGCAACCCAATCCGGCATATTAGGTATCCCACCGGGATGTTCCGGAGCAGTGCGTCCCGAAAAACGTGAAACTGCCAAATCGAAACCTCCCCAGAAGAAATGAACCGGACTACATTTACCTATAAATCCGGCCCGGAACTTGGTAAATATTTCGTTTGAATTTAAAAGTGCACGGTGGATTGCAAGGGCAATTTCAGGATCATAAACATTATGAACTTCCTCATCAAGAGAATATGGATTTTCCATTTCATTAGGAACAGGATTAATCTTAACATCTATATCCAGCTCCTGTAGTGAATCCATTACATTTCGGTAACATTCGGCAACAGATAGTGAAACCAAACTAAAAACCTTTGCCTCATTATCACTGGCTTTGATTTCTAGCTGGTGCCTGATAAAATTGAGGTTAATTTGAAAATGCTTTCCTTGTACAAAGAGGTCTCCTGTGGTAAATCCGAAAGGAGTAACAAATAAAGTAACATGCCAGGAGTGGTTGAT
>JBKBXU010000140.1:0-5767 GCA_046313675.1 Cytophagaceae bacterium | reverse complement strand
TTTAATTTTACCCACGATCTGAGTCCATAAATGTATGGTTTTATAGGTATCTCTGCCTTTCTCAAATGACAGATCCGGCCATAATTCTTTGCACTTCATGCTATGTAACATTAGGTATTATTCATGTAAGTATAAAAGACTATGGTTTGTTTGTAACCATGCAAAGGCTTTTCATGTTACCTTAAACAAGGGTCGCTAATTTACGTTACTTTTACCAAGCCTTAGAATTCAGGTTAAAAGTACTACTACCTTATATTTATAAATTCCGGTATGTCCATCATTAAGCGAGGGAATTTGAACTTAACTAAATATTTTTGCAAGAATATCTCTACTAAGGGGCTTCTCGATAAAATCTTTGACCAGTGGATTGAGTTGTGCACGTTGAATGTCAGCAGGATCAATGGAAGAGGAGAGCATGTAGATAGTGAATTGATTTTTTAGAGGCTCTGTGAATACTTTAAATTTATCAAGAAAATCCCATCCGGTTAAGGTTGGCATGTTGATATCTAAAAATAATATAACTATTTCTTGATGCTGATTATGTTCAAATTCAGTTTCGATGTATTCTAATGCTAATTCAGGAATAAGAAAATCCTTTACTTCTACCTCTCCAAAAGACATTTTTAATACCATTTTTGAAAGAAAATTGTTTAATGGATCATCATCAACAATTAGAAATCGCTTAGCTGATTTTGTCATATTTGCTTTTTAGCTTTCAAATATAGCAATAGATGCTTTTATAAATCAAAGTCAACAAACAATTATTCAATTAATTGAATAATATATTTTAGTCCCTATTGAATTACAATTGTAAACTCTGTCCCTTTATTGAGTTCGCTTTCTACGGTTATTTTCCCACCTATTGCTTCTACCTGTGTTTTAACCATAAATAAGCCCATGCCTTTACCTTCTACGTGAGAGTGGAATCGTTTATAAAGCCCAAACACTTTATCGCTGTTTGCCTTCATGTCAATACCTAAACCATTGTCTTTAAATGAAAGAATGATTTTTCCATTTTCTCTTCTGCTTCTTATTTCGATGACCAGTTTCTCATCGGGTTTGCGATATTTTATGCTGTTGCTTATTAAATTATAAAAGATACTATGCATATAAATTTTCAGGGAAAACAGTTCATCTACTTCTGAAAAATCAACGTTGATGTTAACATTATACTGATGAATAATCTTTTCAATGCTACCAGTTATCTCTTTTACCAATCTGGAGAAAACTATTTTTTCCTTATTTTCATTGACTTCTCGCTTTACCTGCAATATGGAGTTAATGTCTTTGATGATGGCGTCAAGCCCGGCTACAGATGATGAAAGCCCGTTCAGCAACTCTTTTTGCACTTGGGGTGTCAGATCTTTACCCTGCAAAACTTCAGAGAAACCGATGATGTTCGCTGTAGGTGCACGCAAATTGTGAGAAATAATGAATGTAAATTGCTCCAGGTCTCGGTTACGCTGAATCAAATCATGAATTAATTTTTCACGCTCTTCTTCTGCAATTTTTCTTTCCGTTATATCTTGCAAGATTCCGTAAAGCCTGGTTGGGGTGCTTTTATCATAATCAAATTTCCACTCTGCATAAACATATTTTATACTACCATTCTGAGGGAGGATACGGAAATTAATGGATGATGCCTCAAGGGTTTTAAATGCTTCCTGCATCTTTTCTTTTGCAACAATAACATCCTCAGGGTAAATAAATGATAGAAAAGTTTCGAAAGAAGGCAGTGCCTCACCTTTTTTAATTCCGCAAATGCTGTAAAACTCATCTGACCAGGTATGGGAATTTGTCAACAGATCAATTTCCCAATTGCTAATATGGGCTATTGTCTGGGCTTCTTTTAGCTTTGCTTCACTTTCTTCAATTCTTTTTCGCAATACTACTTGTTCTGTTACATCCACTGCAAAGAAAAGAATTCCATCTATGGTATTTCCTTCTGTTCGATGGGCCTGGTACATAAAATTTAAATACTTATCAACGAGTTGCCCGGTTCCCTGAACATCTAATTTAATTAGCATCTCATTAGAGGAAAAGGTTTTGCCTGTTTTGTATACTTCGTCTAATATATTAATAATTCCCTGGTCTACTGCTTCCGGTAAAACTTCTCGCACTGTTTTGCCAATTATATCTTTTTTACCGATCAATTGTAAATAAAGTGGGTTAACAATTTCAAAGACATGGTCAGGCCCACTCAAAATACCCATGCTTGATGGAGCCTCTGAGAACAAATCGAAAAATCGTTGCCTTTCACTTTCAACCGCTTTTTCTAATGACTTTTTCTCGGTTCCATCTTTTGCAATACAATACATAAGTTTATCACCATAATCCCATTTTGCTGACCAGATTATGGGCACTATACCTCCATTTTTATGTACGTAACGGTTTTCAAACATGGTAAAAGAAACCCCACTCATTATTTCTTCGGCTACCCCAGATGTTTTCTCTACATCTTCAACAAATACGTAATCCATAAATCGTGTACCTTCCAATTCATGTGGTGTATATCCTAAAATGTCTTCAGAGGCAGCACTTACGTTCACAAAATTCCCTTCTCCATCAATTGTGCAAATAATATCCAGAGAAGAATCCATTATCTTATTAAGACCATTTAAGGCGCCTTGCAATGCAGTAGAAGTAAGAATCAACTTATTTTCTGCTCTTTTCTTTTCTGTTATATTCCTGGCATAACATGCAATACCTATTATCTGCTCATTACTAATGATAGGACTAAAACTATTATCAAGCCAAGACTCATCCCTCCCTGCCTCTTGTGGAGTGTAAATTTCCGTTTTAAATGATTCACCCGAAAGAGCTCTATTGTAAAGTCCTTTCCAATAATTAAGATACTCAGGCGGGAAATCAACAAAGTTCAATATATCGTCACCCTGTTTGAGTTCAACTCCCGTATGTTTTTTTATTTCCCTGATAAATGAATTATTGGCTGCTATTAACTTATAATCATTTGAAATACTCCAAATTAAATCTTCTGTACTGTTTATAAGCGCTTCTTTATCTCTTCTTTCAAATTCTTTTTGCTCTTCTGCCTTCTTTTTTTCGGTAATATCAATAGCCGTTACAAAAGCACCGAAGATATTTCCAGATTCATCTTTTGCAGGAGTGTACTTAAGGGAAAAATATTTAGTTGTGTTTAAATAAGGAATTATAATTTCAGATTCTTCAACATTTCCTTCTAATACTTTTTCATAAATAGAGGCGGTGATTTCTTTTCTGTTCGGCTGCGCATAATCTAAAATTAAATCGCCTTTTTGTATTTCCAACCCAAAGTATTTTTTATATAATATGTTAAATTGATTATTGAATGATACTATTTGCAGGTTTCTGTTGAGCAATACAAATGCTTCTTCTGTATTATTAATAAGAAGCAACATCTCGGCTTCTGCATTTTTCCGTTCGGTAATATCAATATGCATCACAACCACGCCAGTCCGAAGATTGCTTTTAAAAGGCCTTGCTTCTACTTTGAACCATTTTTTTTCTGTAGGCAGATTGCATGGATATTCCATTGCAAAATATTCCCTGTTTCCTCTTAATACTTCCTGTAAACCCTGCGACAATTGCTTGCCATAATTTGCCTCTCTACCAAAAGATTTTTCGGATAGCTCAATATAGTTTTCACTAAGATGAGGATAGAAGTCGTGCAAGCCTTCTGTTTTACCAAACTTTTTCCATTCCTCATTTACTTTTACAATGACTCCCTCATTGTCAAGCAACGCTATGCTTGCCGGTAATGTGTTTAAAATTGCAGATCGTTGTTTAGAGACTGCTTCCAGCTCATCAAAGTGTTTTTGTAATTCAATTTCCGCCTTCTTCTTTTCTGTAATATCTCTAAAGTTTGATACCAGAGATTCAATTCCCGGCTCATGAAGCATATTAGTAAGCGATCCTTCGCTCCAGATCCAATTCCCATTTTTATGAAGTATGCGATGCTGATTAAAAAAAGATCCGCCCGGAGATTTTAATAGATTCTGTATTTTCTCAGAAAGCACCGGAATATCATCAGGGTGAATCATATTGAATGTAGAAGTTTCTAAAAACTCTTCTACAGTATATCCAAGTAATTTAGTTATTGAGGGGCTGGCATATGTTATTTTTCCATCGACCGTTGCCATGGTTTTCATATCAATACCTTTCTCAGTTAGTACACGAAATAGTTTTTCATTTTTAAGTAATAGCTCTTCTGCTTCCTTATGTCGTTCTGCTTTTTCAAAGAGGTCAAGGGCAAAGGATATATCGCCTGTTACTTCTTTAAGAAGTGCTATATCATCACTATGAAAAAAATTAAGTTCACTTGCATAGAGGTTAAATGTACCGAAGATGTTGCCAGATTTTCTTATTGGCAATACAATGAAGGAACGTATGTCATGCTTCTTAGCATAGGCTTTCCAGCTTTCCATTCCAGGTGCATTTTCAATATTGTTGCAGAGGAAATAACTGTCTGTGCGCAATACGTAATCCTGCGGGCCATTGTTGGCATAAGATGCATCAGTAAATAGTTGGATATCTTCTGAAGGTATACCACGGTACTCCAACAGTGATATTTTCTTTTGTGGGATGTCAAAGCCACCTATCCACGCCATTTTATACTTACCCAGGTCAAGGGCAATACGGCATGAGTCGCGAAAAAGCGATTTCGCATCTTTTACATGAACAATGGTTTGGTTGATTTGACTTATGAACTGATAAAGGCGGTTGGCCTTTTCAAGCTTTTCTTCTGAAATCCTATTTTCTCTTAAAGAGTTAGTTAAACCATTGAGCAATAAATCTAAGCATTTGGCACATGCAAAACTAAGCAAAACCAAATTAGAGGATGTTGCAACCCATGCTCCTATATCATAACTAAAAGTAATAAGAAGCGCTGTTGCGAAATAAATTAGCACACCAAACAAAACACAAATAGCCGTGTTTATCCAGGCTGAAAAATAGGCGGCAGCAGATGAATAAACTATAGATGAAAAAATAGTAACCGTAAGTAAAAACAAGAGTCCGGGGGCTGGTAGCGGTAAATAATAGAGAAGAATAACCGATAAACAATAAAGAACAAGAATAAATGTAGCCTTCCGTATTTCCAGCTTTAATCCGGGCCCTACGGTTATGAGAACTATCGTAAAAAAGCCTACCAAATCCGCGATACCAACCACATAAAAACCATTCATGAAGGCCATAATAACACTTGGAATCAGTGCAATCAGACTTAATGGTGTTAGATAAGTAAGAATCTTACAGAACGCTGCATTTCGCCAGAAAGATACTTTTTCCGGGGCGTAAGGCTCATTGTTTAAAACGACTTTCTGAACATACTTAACATAAATATCCCACAAGCTAATGTGAATTTTCTTTAATTGTTGCATACATAAAAAATGTTTCGCATATGTTCAGTTGCGAACATTTTTGGCTTTTTTAAATTTGCTGATACGATTCTGTCTCCCCTTTTTCTTTCTCTTGGTTAGAAAGAAAATTCCTGGTTGGCAATCATTAAATCATCAATAATACTTAAACGCAATAAACCTGTAGTTGGTTAATAAGTAACATAAATAATCCACCAACAACGATTTAGCAGCACTCTGTGACCCATAAAACCCATATCACTATCAACCCTAAACAATTAATAGCAAACACTAAGATATAAGATACCCTATAACCAATTTTGTGGAATCTTCATTCAGGTTTTCACCAATTAAAAAAGTTTGTCTTTATATATTAAAGAATGAGGGGGGGGATAGTATAAACAGAAAACCAA
>JBKBXU010000139.1:3085-11513 GCA_046313675.1 Cytophagaceae bacterium | reverse complement strand
TTGAAATAAGTCCTGTTTGCCCAACAGAAGCCAGTTCGTGCAGGGGAGGTCGGCAGCCGGGTATTCAGAAATATGTTTATAAAGGTACTTTTACCTTTCCTCAACAATGTACGGACTGGTTTGTCAGTTGGAGAGATTGCAATAGAAATGCATCTATTACCAACATAGTAGATCCTGATAAAAACTGCCTTTATATTGAAGTAATGATTAATAATGAGGTGGCTCCTTGCAACAATTCTCCAAGGTTTAACAATGAACCTGTAGCGTTTATATGTGCTGGACAAAGCAACTTCATCAACCCGGGTACGGTCGAAGATGAAGGAGATCGCCTGGTTTTTAAAACTGTGGTTCCCAAGACAGGGCGGTTTACAAACGTTCAATACAGAAATCCTTTTTCTGCCACTAACCCTATGACCTCCAGTCCGGCCTTTAGTATAAATAGTAATTCAGGGGATATTGCTGTAGCTCCTCAAAATGTGGAAGTATCCGTTACAGCCATTTTGGTAGAGGAATACCGTAATGGTGTACTTATCGGCTCTGTAATGCGAGATATACAATTAATTGCCAGAGACTGTAATAATCAGAATCCTGTGATCAGTGGTATAAGCAATACCCACATGGATTCTATAGTTGTATGCGCAGGTAGTTTAGTAGATTTTCATATAAATGGCCGTGATCCTGATGTTGGACAAGCCCTTACAATGACTTGGAACAAAGGTATAGATACTACGAGAGCTACATTTGAAGTAAGTCCATCGGTAACAAGGCCCAGGGGGATATTCCGGTTTCAGACCTTACCGGATGAAGATGCCTCATATATGTTTACGGTGACTGTTACAGATGATTTCTGTCCGATTATGGGCTCTGCTACCCGTGCATTTCGGGTTATTGTAAAGCCCCGCCCTGTGGTGACTACAGAATCACCATATATAGTCGCATGTACAGATCAGGCTACAATAGTGCCTCTGGTTTTAGGAAACGGCCCTTTTACCTATCGATGGAATACAGGAGAAACTACACCTTCCATTACAAAGGGAAACGGGAATTATACACTTACAGTTATTGATGCTAACAAATGTGAAACCAAATACACGGCCGTGGTCGATAATGGCCTAAGGGCAAATTTTGGGTCTGACAAGATTTGTGCTCCTGGTACGGTTTCTTTTATAGATTCCTCTACGAGTTCTGTAACTAATATTACTAATTGGAGTTGGAATTTTGGAGACCCTTCTTCGGGGAGTAACAATACCTCTGCGCAACAGAACCCGGGACATCATTATTCCACGCATGGAAACTATAATGTTATTTTAAATATCAGAGATGATCAGAATTGTTCAGTTACTGCAAGGAAAAGAATTAAGGTATGTGATCGTCCTGTTGCAGACTTTGATATTCTGAGTTATTGTCAAAATAGTTTTATGATCCGCGATGCCAGTTCCATTCAGTTGTGTGGTATCAGTCGAATCAGGATTGATTATGGTGATGGAACCGTTGCCAACAGAAGCTATGTACTTGTGGGAAATTATTTTCCCGGAGATCCAAAATATGATGATTTTATTCACTCGTACGAAAACCCTGGAACCTATACCGTAAGTTATACCATTTTTAATGAATATGGTTGTGAAAGTACAGCTCAGGAAACAGTGACTATTCATCCTTTTCCAACGGTTAACATTGCTCAAAGTAGCTTTTTCTTCCGTTGTAACTCGCCAAACTCAGTGTTGGATGCAAGTTGGAGTGGTGGTCTTCCCCCTTTGACGGCTACCTGGTCTAATATTGATTTGCTTCCCAATACCCCTTCCCGTCCTGTATCTGAACCAGGAACGTATTCAATATCTGTTGTTGATAGCAGGGGGTGCGGAAGTTCTTCTACCAGATATGTTTACTATCCTGTCATAGCAGACTTTAGATGGGATCACTTCTGTGAACCTGAAGATGCAGTAACATTTAATGATAACTCTATTTCTCATTGGGGTGTGGCAACCAGGGAATGGACTTTTGGTGATGGACAAAATATCACTACCACGGCTGCAGAAGTTGATCATAATTATGCATCAGAAGGCAAATATCCGGTTCACTTATTGGTGACGGATAACAGTGCTTGTACAGATACAATTACAATACCCTTACGCTTTGAACTTCCAAAACATTTTAAAATGGAGCCAACTACCATTTGCCTTGGTCAGGAATTGGTATTGGAAAGTCCACGGAGTTATCTGATGGATTCATTGTACTGGTCTTTTGGAAATGACGATTCTATTATTGTCAGGCATCGAAATAGCATGCATTGGAGACCCTTAGAAGCCCCCGGGCCACACTTTAGTATTAACAATACAGAAGATTATTATTACAACACTACTTATACCTATGAGGAGGGGGCTGGGGAAACCTTTCCTGTAAGCCTGACCATTGTATATAACAATGAGCAATGCACGCGTACTTATGAAGAAGAAATTACCATACATCCAAAATTTGATGTATCCTACGATGGCATGGAAGGTTATTGTGCCGGTGCTCCTACCCGGTTTTACGCAAACCAGGATAATATTTTAGGGCCCGGAAATGAGGTGGAAAGTTGGAATTGGACATTTTTATATGATGATTATTTGCATCATCACCATAATCCTGCCGAGGGACACCATGAAGATCACCACCATTTTATTGAGGTGGCAAGTTCCAACGAGCAAAACCCGGAAATTACTTTTGAACGGGGAGGGAATTATTTGGCCTATCTGTCAGTAAGAAATGGTGATGGATGTGAAACGGTTTTTACCTCGGGAGCCTTTGGAGTAGTAGAACTTTTTGAACCAGAAGTGTGTGAGGATGAACCTTGTGTCAACCGACAGACAAAGTTCTTTTACGTGTGTAATGATAATATTCCAGAAGTTGTATTGGATCACTTTGAGTGGAGTTTCGGTGATGGATCTGACCCTGTGACCGTTCAGGAACCATTTCATATTTACCAAGAGGCAGGTTGGTATCAGGTGGATGTTTCAATAGGCAATACCATGTATGGGTGCTATGAAAGTGCCACTAAATTAATTCCGATCTATCCTTTACCGGTTCCGGATTTTGATGCGTATAACGCATGCCTTGGAACCGCTATGGAATTTAAAGATCGTTCAGCCGCCTCTACGGATTCAAGTATTATTGTGAATTACCACTGGAGTTTTGGTGATGGAAACATTTCAGAAGAAAAGGATCCGCTTCATTTATATGAAGAAACAGGAGAATATACCATTACTTACTATGTACGGAGCAGCACTGGTACAGAAAATCAATATTGTACAGACACCATAAGGAGAAATGTGATAGTGCATCCAAATCCTGAAGCCGGATTTTCTGCTAATATGAACGAAGTTATAGCGCTGAGACCTATCCGTTTTTACGATGAATCTGCCCACGGTGTTGAGTGGCAGTGGTATTTTGGAAATGAAGATTCTCTCAGAATCCTTGATCCGACAAATACCAGTCCGGAATATATTTTCAGGCAGTTTGCCAAAGATATCGATGTGACACAGATAGTGTATAATGAATTTGGTTGTACCGATACGGCATCGATGGTTCTTGATTTAAATATTTATATGCTGGTTCCGAATGCCTTTAGCCCTAATGGTGACGCTAATAACGATGGATTTAATATAGTTTATAAGGGACTCAAAGAACTTGTTGAGTTCAAGATTTATAATCGTTGGGGACAATTGATTTTTGATGGGGGACAAGATCTTAACGCTTCATGGGATGGAACACATCAGGGTGCAGACCAGCCGATAGGGGTTTATTTATATTATATAAAAGCGTTAAACCTCCTTGATGAAGAAATGATTTCAAGTGGAAAAGTAACATTGATCCGATAGTATTGCCTTAGTGTACTCATGAAAAAAATTATACTCTTATTTTCTTTCTTGCTTCTGGTAACATCCATTCAAGCACAGGATATTCATTTTTCGCAATTTTATAATTTTCCACTGGCATTGAATCCTGCCCTTACAGGTAAGTTTAAGCAGGATTACCGTCTTTCTGCTATTTACAGGAATCAATGGCATGCGGCTAACGCTACTTTTCAAACTGCTGCTTTTGCTGGAGATGTTAATTTTAGGGTCAACCCGTTAAGTGATGATAAAATTGGCGTAGGCTTGTTTTTTTATAATGATCAAATGGGAGAGGGAATTATTCAAAATAATTCAGGCTATGCCTCATTAGCTTATCATAAAGTGCTTGATAAATACAAGCGACATCGTCTTTCTGCCGGATTACAGGGGGGATATGTTCGTAAAAGTATTGATTATTCCCAATTATATTTTGGTAGTCAAATTATTGATTACGAGGTGAGCAGGGATGCGCTGTCTGGCGAAAATATGGATAACAATTCTTTTGGGTATATGAATATTAATGCAGGGCTTTCATGGAGCTTTATGCTAACGGATCATACTGAAATACATTCCGGAATATCTGTCTTTAATGCTGTCCACCCCAAGGAAACATTTGCTCAGGAATTTTTGAGGGAAGATTTAAACAGGTTGAAAAATCGTTCGTTAATAAACATCGGAATGCACTATCGAATGAATGAACGTTTGAGTCTGATGCCTGAAGTAATGTTTATGTTACAGCAGAGAGCGAGAGATATAAACATAGGCGCCGCTTTAGGTTATCATATCGGTGGATGGGAAGGTAAAACAATGGTAATGGCCGGAACGTGGTACAGGGTTCAGGATGCAGCTATTTTCATGGCCGGTGTGCAGCATGGAAGTATGAAAATGGTTTTCAGCTACGATGCTACTGTTTCTCCACTTAGAAATATACGATATGGGGAAGGAATACCTAATAATGCACGTATTGGAGCTTATGAAATTACCCTTACACACGTCGGTTTTTTAAACCGCCCTGCACCTAATAATTATACTGTACCTTGCGGAATATTTTGATATCTAAAATTGCTATGAGATACCTGTTTTACGGATTAATCCTTTTTTGCTTAACATTTAATGTACAGGCTCAGGAAAGAAATATTAAAAATCTTTCTCCTGAAAAGAAATCTAGGCTTGCTGATGAATTAATGGCTAAAAAGAGTTTTTATAACTCCGTTGATTACCTTAAGGATTTAGTGGATGAACACCCGACAAATAAAAAATATGTTTTTCAGTTAGGACAGGCATATTTCTTTTCAAGAGATTATCTGAATGCTGAAGTTTGGCTGGAAAAGACTGTTAAAATGGATGGAATTTCTGTCAGTAAAGCGCTCTTCTGGTATGCTGAAACCCTTAAGTACAATGGAAAATATGAGCAGGCAAAGGAAATGTTTGATAAATTTGCTAAAAGTAAATACAGGGAAGAAAGAGGTGAAAGGTTCAAACGTTTTGCCGAAAACGAAGTGATATCATGTCAATTTGCTATAGATAATTTCGAAAAAGAAAATGGTGCTTTGATAGAGCATACAGGCCCTGAGATAAACTCCAAATACAGCGAGTTTGCTCCGGTGATTCTTGATGATACTATCATGTTCTTCGCTACATTGCGTGCAGATACAGTACTTGTCGTAGAGCCTGAAGACATTAACCCCCATAGGGTAAGATTGAACAAATCAGTTTGGTCGGGTGATGCATGGCAACCTGCTTCAGAACTTCCCTCAACCATAAACTCCAAATTTGATAATGCTGCAAATGGAGTATTTTCCTTAGACCGTTCAAAATTTTATTTTACCCGATGTACACCTGATAGATCATACAGAATGACATGTGCTCTGTGGGTGAGCGAATACCATGACGGGAAATTTCAAAAGCCGGAAAAATTGCCTGCTAAAATAAATAGAAAAGGATGTACTACAACTCAGCCAGCTATTGGAAAAGCTCAGGTAGGAAGAGTTGAATTAGAAGTCTTGTATTTTGTTTCAGATAGAAAAGGCGGATATGGCGGAAGGGATATATGGCTGTCTGTAATTGATAGCAAAGGTAGGTTTCGTAATCCGCAGAACCTTGGAAAGGTCATTAATACCATGAGGGATGAAATTAGTCCTTACTATGATGTAAATACCAATACATTATACTTTAGCTCTAATTTTCACCCTGGATTTGGCGGTTTTGATATATTCAGTGCCGTAGGGCAACTCAACAGGGTGGATTTACCGGAGAACATCGGACGGCCTTTGAACAGTAGGGTAGATGATACTTATATGATCTATAATTCCGAAAAAAGAAAAGGTTATTTTGTCTCTAATCGCCCTGAGGGTTATCATTTGACAAGCGAAACCTGCTGTGATGATATTTATTCTTATGAGTATTTGAACCCATACATTTTGCAAGTAGAAGCAAAGGTTAAGGGTGACACCACCGATGCTGCGAAACCTTATGTTCAAATCTTTCAGAATGTAGGTGACATAAATCTCACAGCAGAATTAAAGCAAGCAAAAATGGACTCTTCCAAAGCCGTGCTGTATACGTTCTTTGATATGCTTCAGGGAATCCCAACTGATACTTTAAGTCTTGTTAAAAAATTTAATGAATTTCCGTATTCAGAGAGGGAAAGTTTAAACAATCACTATAGATTAAAGAATAATACAGAATACCTGGCTGTGGTGACAAATTCTTTTGATACGGCAGTTTATTCTTTTCGAACAGGCGAGAAACCATCTGTAAAAGATTATTTTAAAGCGGATAGCATATCGGAACACCGGTATGTTAAGGAAGAAGATATTTATCGCATGCATTTGTCTTTTGTATTAAAAGGAAAAGAGCAGGAGCCGAAAAAAGACACGACATTTACGGCAGCAGACAAAAAAGAGTATACTGTGTCGCGACTGGTTGATAAAATGCGTAGCAATTCAAGTTCAGAACTGAAGGTTATCCTGAATTATGATTTTGATGATACCAAATTTATTGAGAAGAATAGCGGAAGTCTGGATAGTCTTATAGCACTTATTAATGAATTTCCTGAAGTAAAGGTTAAAATTGATGCCCATACCGATAATTTTGGTACACATGAATATAATTTGAGACTTTCTGATAAAAGAGCTAAAGCCATTTTAAATTATATGGTGAGTAAAGGAGTAAATCCTAAGAGGGTTACAACTAAGGGACATGCCGCAACAAAACCATTAGTGCCTAACAGTAACCCGGATGGTTCTGATAATCCTGATAACCGATGGTTGAACAGACGGGCAGAAATTACTTTGTACACAGATGATAAGGAACTTAGTAAATAGGAAAAATAGTTTGAAATAATGCGCTTTGCCACAACTTTTTATTGAGTATTTCGTCTTAATAAATAGTGAAAATTAGAATTGGCAATATTCTTGCTTAATAAAAAAAAACATCTGTGCTTATGAAAAATTTAGTATTTATATTAATTATTTTGGCACTTTTTGAGTTTTCATGCACCAGAAGAGCCTATGTTAGAAGTCATCCCGGTGTTCATGCTGGCCCTCCGGCTTGGGCGCCTGCCCACGGATACAGACAGGATATGAGGTATTACTTTGTGCCTGAACTAGGGATGTATTATGATACCTGGTCAGGTGATTATTTATTTCATGATGGATTTGTTTGGCAGCGGACACGGCATCTTCCTCCTATGTATGCCAATTATAATTTTTCTAATGTTTATATAACGCAAATAAATTATCGTGGGAGTAATCCGTACCGGAATCATGCTCAGCACAGACGCCAGTATGCCAATGTAGCGCCCAATGGCAGAAACTCTGCGCCTGCCAGAAATAACAGACAGACACAGACTTCTCGTGACCAACGGGTGAATGAGGCACAACAAAGGAATAATCGTAATAATAGGAACGCTCAACCTGCCCGGACAACGCAGAGCAACAATCCTTCAAGAAATTCAGCTCCGGCAAGAAATAATAATTCATCACCGTCCAGGAATGCAGCACCTGCAAGAGGCTCAGATAATAATGCTGCACCATCAAGGAATGCAGCACCTGCCAGGGGAGCAGATAATAATGCTGCACCATCAAGGAATACAGCACCTGCAAGGGGTAATGATAGTAATGCTGCACCATCAAGGAATACAGCACCTTCAAGAGGTAATGATAGTAATGCTGCACCGTCCAGGAATACAGCACCTTCAAGAGGTAATGATAATAATGCATCACCGTCCAGAAATACAGCACCTGCAAGAGGTACAGATAATAATGCACCCTCTAGAAGTGCAACACCTGCAGGGGGAAGGGATAATAGTTCTGCTGCACCTTCAAGAGGCAATAATCAGTCTCAGCCTGCTCAGAATACCAGGACAGCTCCGGCTGGCAATGACAGGCAACCTGCTGGTAATGCGCCATCGCGTTCTAATCAGGGACGTGGACGATAGAAGATAATGGATTAAAAAAAGTACCTTTCATTTGAAAGGTACTTTTTTTAATATTTTTTTAAAAGCGATTTTATTAATCATAAAAATCGCTTCTCTTGTCAACTCCCCAATTACG
>JBKBXU010000139.1:0-3075 GCA_046313675.1 Cytophagaceae bacterium | reverse complement strand
CATCTTCATTCAAACGGTTATTTCCTGCATAGGTAGGAACATCTTTTTGTTTTCGTATCGGACCTCTTTCTTTGTCCCGGATGTGTGGCCCTTCTGCAAACTCTTCTACCATTTTATTGCAAAATACTTCAAGATCTGCAGGTTTTCGACTTGTTACCAAACCCTGGTCAACAACAACCTCTTTGTCTTCATAAGCTGCACCTGAATTTAAAATATCTGTTTTTATAGATGGATATCCTGTCATTCTTCGTCCTTCCATCATTCCTGTTTCAATCAGTGTCCATGGCCCATGGCAAATGGCTGCAATGGGAAGTTTATTGCGGACAAAAAATTTAACAAAATCAACCGCATGGGGATTCATTCTAAGCTTATCCGGATTTAATACTCCTCCAGGTAGTAATAAGGCATTAAATGTTTCAGGATTTGCCTCCTTAATATCCAAATCAACAGCGTATTCCTGTCCCCATCCATCAATGTTCCATGATTTAACAGTTTTGCCTGTGGAAATTATAAATACATTTGCTCCAGCTTGATTAAGTACTTTTACCGGTGCTGTCATTTCAATTTCTTCAAATCCGTTTTCAACCAAAACGGCAACGTTTTTATTTATCAGTACTTTCTCCATAAATCACATCCTTTCTTCTCCTATGTATCTAACAATTTAATTTGAGAAAAAGTTGGCTTGCATTTTTATGTCATAAAATCATCTATTTGTTTTTGATATGACAAAATGGCTTAAAATGAAAAGGTCAATTTATTTGGTTTATCTTTTGTTAATAGTATATACAGATTTCAAAATAACCGAGAGGAGGCCATAATGGATTTACTGAAAAATAAAGAGCTGTTGAGAATTTTCAATAATCAGACCAACCTGCTCAATACCGTTAGTGGAGGCGTTAGCAGCACTTTTGTTGATATGGTAGAAAATGAAAATAGCATAGTGATTGAAATAGATGCTCCATCCGTGGATCCTAATTCATTTAAGGTAATGCTTAATTATAATCAACTTACCGTTTTTTCCACTTTGAAAGAAGAAGATGTCAGTGAAGCGGAATTATATACTGTTCCTATGTATCTGAACAGTTTTGAACTCCCATCTTTTATTGATTATGATAATATAGAAGCATTTAATGAAGATGATTTACTAAAGATTATATTACCGTTTAAAACTAACAGAGATAAGTTGAATCGAATTATCGAGGTTAAAAATATTTGGTAAATTTAATGAATCGGGTTGAATGGAAACACCAAGCCCGATTTTACATTTATGAAAGAATTACTAGTAAAAATATTAGGTAGTGGGGATGCTTTCAGTAGCGGGGGCAGAAATCAAACTTCTTTTTTTGTCCGTAAGCGAGATAAAGGCATACTGATTGATTGTGGAGCGACAACACTTAAAGCTTTAAAAGGGGCTGATATTAGTACCAATGAAATTGATGTTATCTTTATTTCTCATTTTCATGGAGATCATTATGGCGGTATGCCATTTGTTCTGTTGGACATGGCAATTATGAATCAGAGGACTAAAGCACTTACAATAATTAGTCCACCCGGAGGAAAGGAAAAGCTCGAACAATTAAATGAACTGCTTTATCCCGGAACATCTCTTTCTAGTTTTCCCATTGAATATTTAGAATATACTGATAGGGGAATGTATAGTATAGGTGATATTAGTTTTCAAGCGTTTTCTGTAGTTCATTCTGCTCCAACATTCCCACATGCTCTAAGGATAAAAATTGGAAGTAAAATCCTTGCTTTTTCAGGAGACACAAGTTGGACCGACACCTTATATGAAGTTGCAAATGAGGCAGATATTTTTATTTGTGAATGTAATTTTAGGAGTACACAAATGAACAATCATTTGAATTTAAAAGAGATAAAGAAGAATTTTACAAAATTTAATGCCAAAAAAGTAGTTCTTACTCACCTTGGTACTGAAATGCTTACAGAAAAGGGCGATGATGAGGTGGAATTAGCTTATGATGGAATGGAAATCAATTTCTGATTTTTTCCATTATAAGGATATCAAAGGCGTAGGCATGCTTTTCATCTATTGGATGACTTTCTCTATGCAATATTTTGAAGTTTGATTTGTCAATTGGTTTAACTTTTACATCACCTTCAAAAGCAGCTTTAACCTCAGTTAAATATAGTCTGTCAACTTTATCTACATATTCGTCAATTAATGTCGCACCTCCGGTAATGAAAGCTTCCGATTCTCCTGCTTGTCTGGCTATTTCGACAGCCTCATTAATGGAATGTGCAATATGGCAGCCTTCAACTTTATATCCTTTGTTTCTTGTGACAATAATATGTGGCCTTCCCGGCAAAACCCTTCCCATCGATTCAAATGTTTTGCGGCCCATGATAATATGATGTCCGAGCGTGGTGTTTTTAAAATGCTTCAGGTCATCGGGCAAATGCCAGATTAACTGATTGTCTTTGCCAATGACATTATTTTCTGAAACAGCAACTATGATGGATAATAGCATAATAATTTACAACCTCTTAAAAATTCATCAATAAGCATGCGCTTTTTACCTTCTGCCTGGAGCTCTTCTATAGCTAGTGCCCCATCTTTAGTGAGAAAGTAAAGATAAGTTTTATTGTCAGTTATATAAGTGGTTTCAGATGTTTTTTTAATTCCAGGGCTATTAACTATTGATGCTCTGTAAATTTTACATATTTTCCCATCCAGATGAGTCCACGCTGCAGGGTAAGGAGAAAGTCCGCGGATAAAATTTAAAATCTCAAAAGAGGTTTTATCCCAGTCAATTTTACAGGTTTCTTTAAAGATCTTAGGTGCCGTGGGTATGTTGTCAGAATACTTTTGAGGCTTGGCAGGTACCTGCCCTTTTCTAATAGCATAAACGGTTTTCAATACCAATTCCGAGCCTTTTAGCTTTAGTCTGTTATATAAAGTCTCCGCATTATCTTCAATCAGGATTGACTCCTTTTCTTGCATTATAATATCACCTGTATCTATTTCATGTTTGAGGAAGAAGGTGGTGACTCCGGTTTCTTTTTCTCCATTAATAATAGCCCAGTTAATAGGAGCGGCGCCACGGTAATTTG
>JBKBXU010000138.1:0-11548 GCA_046313675.1 Cytophagaceae bacterium | reverse complement strand
ATGCTTATTAATGTTTAAAATGTATTTTTTTTAATTATTCTCAGAACTATTAATCCGGTTCCAGATCATGGTCTGATTTCCAAATATTTTAGAGAATCCTTTTACGTCCTCTCCCGACCATGCATTGTTCATCTCTCCGTAACTGCCAAATTTGGAAGACATCAAATCCTTATCGGACTTAATACCCACTACATGGAATCTGTAAGGTGCCATATAAACCTTTACATTTCCGGTAACATTTTCTTGCGTATCAGACAAGAACCCTTCAATGTTGCGCATAACCGGATCCAGAAACTGTCCCTCATGAACAAAATTTCCATACCAGCCGGCAAGCTGTTCTTTCCAGTACAATTGCCATTTAGTCAGCGTATGTTTTTCAAGGGTATGATGTGCTTTTATAATTACAATAGGAGCTGCTGCTTCAAATCCTACCCTTCCTTTAATACCAATAATGGTATCTCCCACGTGAATATCACGTCCAATTCCATAAGGAGCGGCGATTTTATTTAATTCATTTATAGCATCAACGGGATTAGCATATTTTTTACCGTTAACCCCCTTAAGCTCTCCTTTTTCAAAATAAAGATCAACCTCTTCAGAATTACTTTTGGTAACCTGGGTAGGGAAAGCAGATTCAGGAAGGTATTGATCAGAAGTAAGCGTTTCCTTTCCACCGACACTGGTTCCCCAAATACCTTTATTAATAGAATATTGGGCCTTTACCCAATCCTGCACTACTCCCTTGGATTTTAGATATTCAATTTCTTCTTCCCTCGATAATTTCTTATCTCTGATAGGAGTGATAATTTTAACATCAGGAATCAGGATGTTGAAGATCATATCAAATCGCACCTGGTCATTTCCAGCTCCTGTACTTCCGTGAGCAACATTTTCAGCACCAACTTCCTTAGCATATTTTGCAATAGCCATTGCCTGAAAAACCCGTTCTGCACTCACAGACAGAGGATAGGTCTGATTTTTTAAAACATTTCCAAAAATCAGGTACTTGATACATTCCTGATAATACTGATCCAGCATATCAAGGGTCACATGATTTTTTACACCCAGCTTATATGCTTTCTCTTCTATCTCTTTAAGTTCTTCCGGGGTAAATCCACCGGTATTCACGATGGCCGAATAAACCTCAAGTCCTTTATCTTCTGACAGGTATTTAACACAATACGAAGTATCAAGGCCGCCACTGAAGGCTAAAACTACTTTATTATTCATGGGTAAAGAATTTAGGACGCAAAATTATAAATAAAATTCAAGGTATTATAATAAAAATGGACTTTTGGTTAGTTCCAAAAGTCCATTTTAAATTTCCTTGTTCAATTCAATCTAGTACAGTTTAGCTGAAGCAAATGCAAGCGCTTTTACAGGCAGTTTACCAAATGACTTAAGGAGCTTATTATTCTTAAACTTCAACCATCTCTCATAAAGCTTAGACTTTTTAACAAAATCCCACTTCTTTTTATCTTTTTCTTTAGGGTCAAAGACCATACCAGTGCAAAGACACATTTTTCTTTGCATGCGGGTAAGAATATCATAGTTTACACAACTTGAGCACCCTTTCCAGAATTCTTCATCATCTGTAAGTTCTGAGAAAGTCACCGGTTTGTACCCCAGGTCCGAGTTGATTTTCATAACAGCAAGGCTGGTGGTTAGGCCAAACAGCTTTGCCTCAGGATATTTTTTTCTTGAAAGATCAAAAGCCTTGTATTTTATTTTCGTGGCAAGTCCATACTTACGAAAATCGGGTGCCACAATAAGTCCGGAATTAGCGACATATTTACCATGCCCCCATGTTTCAATATAGCAGAAGCCGGCAAATTTTCCATCCATCGTAGTTGCAACGATGGATTTTCCTTCTTCCATTTTCTTTAATATATAGTTAGGATCGCGCTTGGCTATACCAGTACCCCTCGCTTTAGCGCTTTCTTCCATTTCCTTGACAATATCATCTGCCAAATAAAAATGTTCTTTTCCCGCAACTGTTATTTTAAATTCAGACATTTTTAAAATAGATTCTAAAATAGAATTAATGATTTTAACTAAGATTTGTTATGATTAATTTTAGAATTTCTGGGATTAATGCCACCACATAGGCAGCAAAACAGTGAAACGGCCTAGGGCCTGGGATTACGGTAGGGCATACATCTTCCGCATCCCATAAAAACAGGCGTAAAGTACGGAAAGGTATATGTAGTTAAACTTTGCATCGAAGCTATATAACATACAAATGTATTCTATAATTCACTTTTTTCAAAAGAAAAGCTCCTAAAAATTCAGGAGCCCTCTTAGTAAACTTATATATTGGTGATACTTAACTATCTAGTTTTTTCTGTTAGATCTTTCTTCAATACCTCCCAAAGTTTTTCTTCTGTAAAAGGTTTCGGAATGATATCCGGGAATCCAAGGTTTGCCAGTGTATTCTCATAGTCGGAATTAATCGAACCTGTCAATAAAATAACCCTTACATTTTTATCAAGAATCATTTTTTTAAAGTATTTCAGAAAATCAATTCCATCCATTTCTGGCATATTGATATCTAATAATATTAATTCCGGCAGGGTATTTTTAGCTTCGGCAAGATACGTAAGCGCTTCTTCGCCGTTTCTTACCGCCTTAACTTCCCGTGCCAGCCCGGATTTACGAAGTAATCGTTCTGTAATGAAGTTATTTACATAATCGTCATCAACCAGAAGAATGGTATTAAATAAGTAAGATCTATGCATGCGTTCATAAAAAAGATGTTCTTTTCAAAGAACTGCTTACTCATCAAAAAGTTTCATAATATTCATGAGTTTTTCTTCCGTCAAGGGTTTTATGATATAATCATTGAACCCAATATTCTTTAAAATATCGACGTCCTTCTCACTGAATGAGGATGTATAAATAATAATGCGGGTTTTATTTTTATCCATATTATAATGCTGAAAGGATTCTATAAATTCATAGCCATCCATAACGGGCATATTAATATCAAGTAGAATTAATTCAGGGAACAGATCTGTTTCTCGCAAATAACGTAATGCTTCATCACCGTTTCGGCAGAAAATTACATTATCACAAATCTGGTGCTTTTGCAAAAGATGATCTGCAATAAAGTTGCTTATATAGTCATCATCAACAAGTAATACGCTTTTAAATTTATACATTAAACCTCCATTACCAGAATTAAGATTTTATACCGTAAAAAGTAGAAAACCATCACACACACCTATAAAAATCTCAACTTTCTATTTACAAACTTAAAGATTTATTTCTTAATCATATTCAGGATATCTGCTTCACAAACGTGATGTATTGCTTCATCGCCTCTTCTTTAGACATTCCCTGTAGGGAAGCCCAGGCATGATATTTAGCATTTCCTTTCAAATCAAATGGATTAGCAGGCTTTTCAACATTTACATCTCCCTCCGTGGCTTGTTTATACAGACCATAAATCTTTAATAAGTTATCATTTGATTGATCAGGCAACTGCCTGGATTGCGCTACAGCGTTCTCAAATTCATCCTTAAGTTCCATAAAAAATCTATTAATGATTGTAAAAAATACCCCATAAATATATATTTAACCTATTTATCTTAAAAAGGTTATGATAAAATCTAATATTAACTGTTTACTTCAACAAATTTATCAACGTCCTTATTTTTTCCCAAAATAATAATAATGTCGTTCTCGTATAGAATTGTATCACCTTTTGGCACTCCTATAATATGCTCAACCTCAACCTTCTGTCCATCCTGAATCTCCTCAAATACTCTTTTGACCGTAATAAGGTTAAGGTTATACTTTTCACGCAATCCAATGTCTTTTACGCATCGGTTGGCTATTCTCTTGGGCGTGTTAATTTCAACAATTTCATAATCATCCGGTAAAGGAAGGAAGGTTTTCATATTTGGGTGCAAAAGGATTTCAGCCACCGTCTTTCCAACTTCATCTTCAGGAGAAAGTATCTCTGTTATTCCAATTTTTTGAAGAATCATCTTTTGCTGATTGCTACCGGCACGGGCTATAATTCTCTTTATCTTCAAATCCTGAAGAATCGTAGCTGTTAATAATAGTGATTCAAAGTTGTCACCTATCGCAATTACCACCGCATCCATACTTTGAATATTTTGCGCCATAAGTGTTTTTGCATCTGTAGAATTAAGTACAACAGCATAAGCCACCTCATCCTTTACCTGATCAACCTTTACAATATCCAGATCCATTGCCAAAACCTCTGCCCCACGAGTTGCCAAAGTCCGTGCAATGGAAGTTCCAAATTTCCCAAGTCCTATAACTGCAAACTTATTAACCATTTAATTTATCTTTAATATAACATTTTAAAACTTCCAGCCCTTTTTCAAGGTGCTTTTTATTAGGTATAATTATATCCGCCTCTTCTTTTAAGGGTTCAATGTACTTCCGATAGGTAGGAGAAACATGGTGCTCATACCGATACAAAACATCCTCCAGATCATAGCCTCTTTCATCTTTGTCCCTAACTATTCTCCTTTTGATCTTAACATATTCAGGGGCATCAATAAAAATTTTAAGGTCAAATAATTTTACGATTTCGGGATGATAAAATAAAAAAATACCCTCTGATATAATGATCGGAGCCGGATTGCAGACAACCACTCCGGGGCTTACATCCGGATTGTTGTACGTATACTCTCTTACAGTTATAGACCTCCCCTGCTTAAGCGCTAAGAGATCTTTCAGGTATCGATCCAGGTCTATAGACAAGGGAGTATCATAATTAGGAATACCATTTTCATCTAATGGCTGAAGCTCTTTCTCCTTATAATAATTATCCTGTGAAATCAGGCAAATCGAACTTTCTGAAAAAGCTTCCATGAGCCGCTTCAAAAGAAATGTTTTTCCCGAAGCACTCCCACCAGTAATTCCGATCAGGCAAGGTTGAATCATTACCTGTAAATTTATTGATTTATTACTTATATCAGAATGCCCGACTGTTATTTTTTCATTAAATAGGAAATCAGCTTCCGAACAGCCTTCCCACGGTGACTAATCTGGTTTTTTTCTTTAATGTCCAGCTCAGCGAACGTTTGTTCATATCCATTAGGTTTAAAAACCGGATCATACCCAAACCCTTCATTGCCGGATTTTTCCTTTAATATGGTTCCCTCAACAATCCCTTCAAATTGCATTACCTCTCCATTTATTATCAATGTAATACTGGTTCTGAATTGTGCCGAGCGATCATCACAGGACAACATGCTTTTTAACAACAGATCCATATTGTCCTCCGGATTGCATTGTGGGCCGGCATATCGTGCAGACAGCACTCCGGGAGCTCCATTCAAACAGGATACTTCCAATCCTGTATCATCTGAAAAGCAATTAACACCATATTTTTCCCAAACGTACTCCGCCTTCTGCTTTGAATTACCTTCAATCGTGTCGCGGGTTTCAGGCAATTCATCCTCACAGCCAATATCTTTCAAGCTTAACACTTTATACTTCCCTTCAAGCATAGCTCTTACTTCATGAATTTTACCGGGATTATTGGTAGCAAAACATATCTCCATTGTAATCTTTTTTTATTTGCAAACTAAGATATTTTAAAATGAAAATACCATAGGTCAAAGAGCATTTTAAGCTAAGCGGCTATTGAAGCGTTTGAAACCAAACCTTATAAAGGCTTGTTTGAGTAAAAAAAGTGCGCAATTAACATTGGTATTTTACAAATATTTGATACCTTTGCAGTCCTTTTGAAAAACCGAGGTGGACGGGTTCCGCCGATAAAACTTTAAAATTATGCCTGTAAAAATCAGACTAACGCGTCGTGGACGCAAAAAAAAGCCATTGTACGACATCATCGTAGCAGATTCAAGAGCACCACGTGATGGTAAATTTATTGAAAAACTGGGCAATTATAATCCCAACACTAACCCTGCAATCATTGACCTGGATGTTGAAAAAGCATTCCAGTGGGTAATGAATGGTGCTGTACCAACTGATACTGCGCGTAACATTCTTTCTGTTGAAGGCGTGTTACTTAAAAAACACTTGCAGATAGGTGTAAACAAAGGAGCTATCTCTCAGGAACAGGCTGATAAAAAATTGGCTGACTGGAAAGCACAGAAAGAAAAGTCATTTACTTCTCAACAGGAGGAATTACTTTCCAAAAAAGAAACAGCTAAAAAAGAAAGACTTGCTGCTGAAGCTAAAGTTAACGAAGCAAGAAAAGAAGCTCTTAAGGCAAAACAATCAGAATTTGCTGCAGCAATGGAATCAGCAGATGCTAAAGCTGAAGAAGCTGCCGATGTTGCTAATGCTGTAGAAACAGAAGAAGCCCCTGTAGCTGCTGCTACTGAAACAATAGAAGAGAAAATTCAGGAAGAACCACAAGCTACTGCAGAAACGCCAATAGAGGCGATTGAAGATAAAGCTGAAGAAGAAAAAAAGAAATCTGAAGAAGGTGAATAATTCTTCTAAATCACTGCTATGAACATAGAATCCTGTTTTAAATTAGGATATATTACAAAAGTTCATGGCCTTAAAGGTGATATCGTTGCATTTCTGGATGTAGATTATTCGGAAGACTATATAGAATTGGAATCAGTTTTTGTTGAAATTAATCAACAACTGATTCCTTTTTTTATTGAAGACTTTCGAATCAAAAGCCCGAAAAATGTCATCCTAAAGTTTGAAGATACAGCATCTTTCGAACAGGCAAGTGAACTGGTAGGTAAAAGCTTATTTCTCCCGCTAACCATGCTGGCAGATCTTGAAGAGGGTCAGTTTTATTATCATGATGTAATAGATTACCGGGTTGAAGATAAAAAAAACGGCCAACTTGGTATAGTCAAAGCCTTTTATGAAATGCCTGGACAAGATCTTCTGGCCATGGAATACCAGGAAAAAGAAATCCTCATCCCCGTCAATGACGACATCATCCTGGAAGCCGATCATGAACAAAAAATTCTTTTTGTGGAACTTCCTGATGGTTTGATTGATTTGTATATGAATGAAGGAAATGAGAAGGAAGATAAAGAAGAATAATAATGAGAATTGATATCATAACCTGCCTTCCGCGTCTTTTGGACAGCTTTTTCAGCCACTCTATATTAAAAAGAGCACAGGATAAAAATCTGGCTGAACTTCACGTCCATGACCTTAGGGATTATTCTACCTTTAATCACCGGCAGGTTGATGACTATGCATATGGTGGCGGAGCCGGAATGGTTCTGATGATAGAACCAATTGATAATTGCATATCCGCTTTGAAAAAGGAGCGTTCGTATGATGCCGTTATCTATATGACTCCCGATGGGGAATGTCTCTCTCAGGGAATGGCCAATAAAATGTCTCTTCTTAAAAACATAATCATACTTTGCGGACATTATAAAGGAGTTGATGAAAGGGTAAGAACCCAATACATAACCCACGAAATAAGCATTGGAGATTATGTTCTCTCCGGAGGTGAATTACCAGCAGCCGTTCTTACAGATGCGCTACTAAGGCTACTCCCCGGAGTTTTATCAGATGAAACCTCTGCGCTTACCGATTCTTTTCAAGACGACCTGCTGGCTCCGCCGGTTTTTACCCGTCCTGCAGAATACAAGGGTACTAAAGTCCCTGATGTATTATTATCAGGGAACGAAAAAGAAATTAATAAATGGCGATATGAACAGGCGTTGGAGCGAACAAAAATCCGAAGGCCTGACTTATTTAAAAAGTTGTAAAATATTTTAGGAAAAAATTTATATCTCAGATATTATTCCTATATTTGCAGTCCGTTTTTCTCGAACGATTTAAAGATATCTATAAAAATGAGCGAATTACTCAAACTCGTAGAAGCAGAATATGCTGACAAACGCACATCTTTCCCGGATTTTAAGCCCGGAGATACTATTAATGTGCATGTGAAAATAAAAGAAGGTAACAAAGAAAGGATTCAGCAATATCAGGGAACTGTTATTCAAAGAAGGAATCAGGGAACGAACGGTGAAACTTTTACCGTAAGAAAAATATCCGCAAGTATCGCGGTTGAAAGAATTTTCCCTATACTTTCTCCTAGCATTGAAAAAGTTGAATTGATAAGAAAAGGATCCGTTAGACGTGCCCGTCTTTTCTATCTGAGATCTAAAACAGGTAAATCTGCAAGGATTAAAGAAGATAAGAAAAGCATGAACTAATAACTTTTAACGTATTTTTAAAAAAGCTCCTGAACGGAGCTTTTTTTTATGCATTTATATTCGTTTAACATTCCTTTTTCTTATTTTTAAACACAATTTGAAAAAAAGTATTAGGTATTAACAGTTAAACCCGGAATATGCAATAGAACTTTCTATTACGTGGCAAAATAAATCAAATCAGCCGCTTCGCTCGTATTTGTGTCTTAACCATAGCGCTGCTATGCTTTACTACACAAATACGCTGATTTATTGTTCTTTAGCCACTCATGACGAAATCTATCGCAAAACCCGGGTTAAGTAGAAAAACTGGAAATCCAGACATTTCTTATTAAGTTCAATACCATATAAAATCAAAAATGCTGATACATTTTTATAAATATCAAGGCACTGGCAACGATTTCATTATGATTGATAATCGTACCGAACGAATTGACCCTAAAAATGAACGCCTCATACGTTTTTTATGTGACCGACGGTTTGGCATTGGCGGTGATGGCTTGATTCTGCTTGAAGACCACACAAACTATGATTTTAAAATGGTCTACTTCAATTCTGACGGGCGTCAAAGCTCTATGTGCGGAAATGGAGGGAGATGCATAGTCCAATTTGCAAGCGACCTTAGGGTAATCAATGACAAGGCCTCTTTTATTGCTATTGACGGTGAACATGATGCCTTTTTAAAAGATGGGCTGGTGCATCTAAAAATGATAGACGTAGCAGAAGTTGAAAAAAATAAAGACCATTATTTTCTTGACACAGGGTCGCCACACTATGTACAATTTGTCAATGATATTGACAGCTACCCTGTTTATGAAAACGGAAAAAAAATACGATACAACAATCGCTTTAAGGAAAAAGGAACGAATGTAAACTTTGTTGAGAAAACTTCACCTGCCTCACTTACGGTCAGAACGTACGAGCGGGGGGTAGAGAACGAGACATTCTCATGTGGAACCGGCGTAACAGCATCAGCTATTGCTGCTTCCTCTGAAGGAACTTCTATTCCTGTTAAAATTAAAACCCTAGGAGGAGAATTAAGCGTTTCTTTTGAAAAAGAAGAAAATTTATATAAAAATATTTATTTGATTGGCTCTGCAGTACAGGTTTTTAAGGGAGAAATAAAAGTATAACAAAAACCTATACCTTATTAAAACCTTATATATCTTGCAGGAGTTTCTGTATATAACAGATTTTTGTCACAGACATACTAAAAAAATTATTTAATAGCCTAAAACGGTAAAGTAAATGTTAGATTTTTTAACCAAAGGAATAACGGCTCTTTTTGGCACCAAAAGTGAAAGAGACCTTAAAGAACTTACGCCATACGTACAACTTATAAATACGGAATTTGATAAGCTAAGACCTATAAGCGATGATGCGCTAAGAGGTAAAACACTGGAAATAAAAGCCATTATCAAAGCTGATCTTAAAGTCATTGACGACCAGATCGCTGCGCTTCATAAAACAATTGAAGACAATCCGCGTCTACACGTAACCAAGAAAGAAGAACTATTCAATCAAATAGACAAGCTTGAAGAGGATCGGAATAAGGAATTGGAAGTCGTTCTTTTAAAAGTCCTTCCTATGGCTTTCGCAGTAATTAAAGAAACTGCCCGCCGTCTAAAAGAGAAAGGTGAGTTAATTGTAGAAGCAACCTTCTTTGACAAGGAACTGGCAGCAAAAAAAGACAATGTTGTCATAGACGGGCCTCGTGCTATTTGGAAAAACAAATGGTTGGCTGCCGGTCAGGAAGTGGTGTGGGATATGCTTCACTACGATGTTCAGTTAATAGGTGGAGTTGTTCTTCACCAGGGAAAAATTGCTGAAATGTCAACGGGTGAAGGAAAAACCCTTGTTGCAACGCTGCCTGCCTACCTAAATGCACTTGCAGAAAGAGGCGTGCACGTAGTTACGGTAAATGACTATCTGGCAAAGAGAGACTCCGAATGGATGGCCCCGCTTTTTGAATTCCATGGCATGCGCCTGGACTGCATAGATAAATATGAGCCCCATTCCGAAGAAAGGAAAAATGCCTACATGGCAGATATAACTTACGGAACAAACAACGAATTTGGTTTCGATTACCTTAGAGACAACCTGGCCAAAAGTACGGACGAACTGGTTCAAAGAAGAAAGCACCATTTTGCGATGGTGGATGAGGTTGACTCTGTATTAATTGATGATGCGCGTACACCGCTTATCATTTCAGGACCAGTCCCAAGAGGAGATGAACATGAATTTTACGACTTGAAGCCAAGGATTGCAAGATTGGTTGAAGAGCAGAAAAAAGTTGTAGGTAACTTTCTACTTGATGCAAAAAAGAGAATATCTGCAGGTGACGAGAAAGAAGGAGGACTTGCTTTACTAAGAGCACACAGAGGTTTGCCTAAAAATAAACCTACCATAAAATACCTAAGTGAAATGGGTATGCGGAGCATTCTGCAAAAAACAGAAAATGTTTACCTGCAGGAAAACTCCAAGCTTATGCCCGAGGCGGATGCTCCTTTGTATTTTACCATAGATGAAAAAAACAACAACATAGAATTAACCGAAAAAGGGCTTGATTTTATAACCGGAGAGGGTGAAGATCCAAACCTTTTCATCATGCCCGATATTGGAACAGAAATCGCCAATCTGGAAAATAACACCAGCCTTTCCGATGAAGAAAGGATTCATAGTAAAGAAATACTGTTGAAAGATTATGCGGAGAAAGCGCAGCGTGTACATCAGGTAAATCAATTATTAAAAGCCTACACCCTATTTGAAAAGGATGTAGATTATATCATTGTTGACTCCAAAGTAAAAATTGTTGATGAGCAAACCGGGCGTGTGATGGAAGGACGTAGATACTCAGACGGACTTCATCAGGCTTTGGAAGCAAAGGAAAATGTAAAGGTAGAGGAAGCAACCCAGACCTATGCCACCATTACCTTACAAAATTATTTCAGAATGTACCATAAGCTAGCCGGTATGACAGGTACTGCTGAAACTGAAGCCGGTGAATTCTGGGAAATTTACAAATTGGACGTAGTAGTTGTCCCTACAAACAGATCTATTCAAAGAATGGATATGGAAGACAAGGTATACAAAACCGTCCGTGAAAAATTTAATGCCGTAGTTGATGAAATTGTTGAATTGACAAATGCAGGAAGGCCGGTGCTTGTGGGTACTACTTCTGTTGAAATTTCAGAATTGCTAAGCAGAATGCTGAAGCTAAGAAACATCAAGCACCAGGTATTGAATGCCAAGCAACATCAAAAAGAAGCTGAAATTGTTGCTGAAGCAGGAAAGCCTTCGACAGTGACTATTGCCACCAACATGGCAGGAAGAGGTACGGATATTAAACTTGCACCTGAATCTAAAAAAGCGGGTGGCTTGGCTATTGTTGG
>JBKBXU010000137.1:0-11553 GCA_046313675.1 Cytophagaceae bacterium | reverse complement strand
CGGGTCACAAGTATTTTCTGGGGAGTTAAGCGAATAGCTTTGTCAAACGGAATAAGAAAAAGCTAGTGTCAACCACTCCTCTTAGATTTGCTCTGAACAATTTAATTTTAGAATTAAAGGACTCTGCATTGGCGTTAGTTGACCTGTTATTAAAGAAGTTCAAAATATTTTCCAGGTTGTTTCTTACCGTATTGGCTACAGTATAGAATTCTTTGAGCTCATGATCTTGAACCTTTTTTGCCCAATTAATAAATCGTTCTTCTGCAGATATTTTCAAGTTTGTCTCATAAATATTTCTAAATTCAAGTGTAAGCTTATAAGCCACCTCTAACGAGGGATATCTTTGAAAAGCCAGTTCTGCACGTATTCGTTGGTTATCTGTCCATTCATTAGTTTTTTTGGCTAGTACATATCTACATCTTGCCAGCAATTGCTTAGGGGTATCACCATTTGACAAAATAACCGGCTCATATTTTGTCTTATTCTTTTTAGCTTCTTCTACAGCAGCATTTTCTTTATCTAGTTCTTCCCATCGGTATTTTATTCTTAAGTGCTGAAGAGCTTCTGTACAAAGCCTTACCACATGAAACCTGTCTGTAACTAAACTAGCCTCAGGGAAACAAGTTTTGGCAGCAACTTCCATATTTTTAGCCATACCTAAAGTTATTTCCTTTACTTTTTTCCGTAATTCTAGAGGGATCTTTTCTACAACATTAATGATGTCCAATGATTGAGTGCCTTTAATGCAAGCGACCAGTGTTTTTTTCTTCCCTCTTCCATTTTTATTGGTTACATAGGTGTAAAGCTCTCCTTGGGATAGAGCAACTTCATCTATGCTCAAGTATTCACCAATGTTATCAGGAAATACTAAATAATCCTCTGCGTGATGTTTTTGATCCCATTCTTGAAGTCCGCTGCTCTTTTTCTTATAATGCCTTCTAAGCTTATCGGCATTGACTACATAGTAACTGGCAATATTACCAATGGTGTCTTCTCGGGTCTCGACCTGTATCTTTTAAAAAATCCGAGAGCTCTTTAGTAATTTTCGAACCCTCGGCTATATATGAATAATCATTGCTAATAATTTCTTCTTTTCGAACTTTGTGCCTCCATCTACGCCGCTTAATTTCTAAATAAACCGCCTTACCTCTAATCGGAAAATCTTGAACAATTTTAGTCTCATAAAACCCCTTAGATTCATAATCAGCTTGGTTGAAATCTCCAAACAAATGGTTCTTCTCAACCAGCTCAATCATATAAAAAGGTAGTTTCGTGCGAAGCTCACACAGTTCATATATTGACTCTATACCGAAATGATTTAAAATACCCTCAGGTAAAAATGGAGCTATAAATTCTGATTTCATTCTTTGTTAAAGTTAGAACAAAACCTCTTACTCCCCAACTTTTACTTGTGAGCCTTATTAACTAGGTAATCAGTAAGGTTCTTCCATTGGATTTTTTGAAATCCCAACCAGCCGCCTTCCGCTAAAGCAATGTTGACTAAACCTCGTTTTCCAGCTTCCGGGCCTTTAGAATTTACTGCTTCATTCTTGCCAATTTCATAGGCATAGAGGGTGTTTCCTTTCAGCTCAACCTTAAATGTACTGGATGTAAAATTATGGAAGAAGTGAGCAATTTTTTCCGGGTTTTCCTGATCGGAAGGGTCTTCGCTTGGTGAAACGGTAAATTCTGCAAAGTTTTCTTCATCCTTTATATCCACAATTCTAACCCAGTTCAGAGGAGAAGGGACAGGTAACTGAATGCTGATAAATTCTCCTATCATAGGCTCTTTTTTGTTTGTTCTTTCCCCATTTGGCAAATGTAGATGGAACTTAGAATTTAGCAATGCAGGTATTTCAGTCCAGGCATTTATGTTGAATAACCTTTGTTTTGATGTCTCAAATGCCTCTTGAGCTGTTTCCTCCGAGCTAAATTTTTTCCTGCTTGAGAAAATCCGGTCTTTCGTTTCATCAGCGGTTATTACTTTAGCTTCTCGTTTTATTCGGTCTTTTAACTTCTTCAACTTCTCCTTAATTGCCATAGCTCTTTTTTTATATATAGAACATTCGGAATTTGCTAATCGTTTTAAATGGTTCGCCTTGCAGGTGACTGAAGTAAATTTTGATGTGCGGTTTTAACTTGTTTATTGTCCGTCTTGATATTCTTAAACCCTTGTGTTCCGAACATATGGGAAGTGATCAAGTTAGATTGTAAAAATTCAGCTATTTATGAAAACAATGTATTTGTCAGATAAACCTGTGGTTTTGTGGGATATGGAGTGTGATTTTTGTCGCTTCTGGATCAAAAGGTGGGAACGCTGGTCGGAAGGCAGGGTTGAGTATAAACCTTATCAGAGCGGTAAATCCGATTTTCCGGATGTGTCGGAAAAGCACTTTAAGGAAGCAGTTTGTATGGTAGAATCAGATGGCCACGTGCTGAAAGGTGCGGAAGCCGCTCTAAAGTCCATGGTGTATGGTAATAAATTAAAGCTGGTTTTTAGGCTTTATAAGGCTTCAACGATTTTTAAATTTATAGCTGATAAGTGCTATCTTTTTGTATCTAAAAGAAGGGATAGCTTTTATAGAATCACCACCTTCTTTTTGGGAAAAGATTAAACCCGAGATTCAGCTCTATTTTCCAATTCACTTATTACTTTTACTTCACACCCGATTTTTCGGGAAAGGAGTTTAAAAGCTCCGGAGTCAATATTGCGAAGCTTTATTGTTTATAACCTTCCGCCAAAACAATAAAAACACATTTATTGTTGTAATGTCGGAAGAATGACAACTTTTTGAAGCCTATTTTATCATTTTTAGATAAAGTGAACCCAATACCTTATTTCCATGGAAGGGAACAGCAAACTATTACCACATTGAGGCGGATGGTAAAATCAATAAGGATGCAGCATGGTATTACCCTCAGACTTCTGCTATGGCGGAAAAATCAGAAATCATGTGGCCTTTTGGGTTTCTATAACTGACAAATAATCTTTTTTGTATAACTTATATTTATATTCAAATTTTAAAACATGAGCAAAACCTATTACAATTCCGAAGACCTCAAAAAATTTTCTTGTGTGAGTGATTTTCAACAGGCAATGGGCGAAAAATTCTTTTCCTATTATGGTGAAGTATTTAAAGATGGCGCTCTGACAGCCAGAGAAAAGTCCCTGATAGCTTTAGCTGTTTCTCACGCTGTACAATGCCCATATTGTATTGATGCCTATAGTGTAGATACTATGGAAAGAGGTTATACAGAAGAACAGATGATGGAAGCTGTACATGTAGCTTCAGCAATAAAAGGCGGTGCCACTTTAGTTCATGGTGTTCAGATGATGAATAAGGTGAAAGATATAAGTATGTAGTACCCACCAGTTAATCATTTTTTAAAGATTTAAATACTTAATAAAGTTTTGAAAAGCAAAAGCAACCTTCTCTCAAGTGCCGCCTGTCAGATTGATGTGCTTGAAAATCGTAACGGTCAATTTAAAAACATTACAACATTTCAACAGAAACTCGAGCAAAGTGGCCTTTATCCCTTAAAACCTCTTCAGCCAGAGATTTTTCAGGTCAACATAGGCAAAATGTGTAATCAAACCTGCCGCCATTGTCATGTTGATGCCGGGCCTGACAGAAAAGAGATTATGACAAAAGAAACCATGCAGCAATGTCTGGATTTTTTAAAAAATTCCACTGTTGAGACTGTAGATATAACAGGCGGAGCTCCTGAAATGAATCCTGAATTCCGCTGGTTTGTAGAGGAATGCTTCAAACTGGGCAAGAATATTCTGGTTCGTTGTAATCTTACCATTATTGTAGCCAATAAAAAGTATAATGATCTGCCTCAGTTTTTCGCTGATCATAAGGTGCAAGTAATTAGTTCTTTACCTTTTTATAATGCAGATCGTACCGACAGACAGAGAGGAAAGGGTGTATTTGCCGATTCTGTCAAAGCCCTTCATTTGCTAAATGATGTTGGTTATGGCCGGGAAGGATCAGGATTGATTTTAAACCTGGTTTATAATCCCTCAGGAGCTTTTTTACCCGGATCTCAGGAAGAACTTGAAGTACAGTTTAAGAAGGTTCTCAAAAGCGAATTTAATATTGACTTTAACAACCTTTATACCATTACAAATTTACCGGTAAGCCGTTTTCTTGAGTATTTGCTTGACTCGGATAATTATGATGCTTACATGGAAAAGCTTGTCAATGCGTATAACCCTCTTGCTGCTGCCGGTGTAATGTGTAGAAATACGCTTTCCATAGGTTGGGATGGATATATATATGATTGCGACTTCAATCAAATGCTGGATTTGAAGGTAAAGGTAAATGGTAAACACATCAGCAGTGTTGAAATCAATGAGTTAAATAACAGGGAGATTCAGGTGAATCAGCACTGTTATGGTTGTACTGCGGGAGCGGGGTCAAGTTGTGGTGGTGCGACTGTGTAAAGGTCTTCAAAATGGATAAAAGAGAAGAAGCTTTGATCGTATTTGTAAAAAACGCTGTATCCGGAAAAGTCAAAACAAGGCTTGCTGCAGATATAGGGGATCAGAAAGCGCTTGAAGTTTACAAATACCTGCTTTCCTATACGAAAGGAATAACTGATGTATCCGGTTTTAAGAAGTTTATTTTCTTCTCCGATTATATTGAAGAATATGGTATATGGGAAGGAAGAGAATATGTAAAACAAGTTCAGAAAGGGGAGGATCTGGGAGAAAAAATGGCCAATGCCTTCATGAAGGTTTTTCAGGAAGGGTATGATAGAGTAGTAATCATTGGTAGCGACTGCCTTTCTCTTTCTTCAGTCCATATTGTAGAAGCCTTTAAAAAGCTTCAGGAATGTAACATTGTTATTGGGCCGGCCGAAGATGGAGGTTACTACCTGTTAGGGATGAGCCAGTTTTACCCCTTCCTGTTTAAAAACAAATCATGGAGTACGAAAAACCTCTTTGAAGAGACGGTAAAAGAAATTGAAGGTAATAAGCTTTCTTTCTCGCTACTTCCACAGTTGTCAGATATAGATACTTATCAGGATTTAAAAAAGATTAAAAATTATAAAGCCTTATTTTCCCTTCCGGAAAATGAATGAAATCACATTTTTAGGAATACTTATTTAAGTCTCTTGTAAATATTGAGTTTAGTTTTGATCTTTTTGCCGATGCGGAATATGGGAGATAACGTACCACGGCCATAAATTGTAGGTGGCCCTTGATGAAATTGCGTTAAAAACTTTAAAATCATGAAGCGGCCAAAAAATTTGTTGTTTGAGCCCGACGAAGGAGGATGAGTTTCAAATTTTTTAGCGAAATGATTATAAAGTTTAGCAAATTTCATCACAGGCCTTGATTCTTTTTGCTTACTTTTTCTTATCAAGAAGAAAAAGTAAGGCCTGTCCGGCGAGGACATAAATAGCTTAACGTATGAAATATTTTTTTAACAACTTTGATATCTAAATGGGTAATCCTATCACATTTTATCCTGCCTGATAAGCTTTTTATATGTTTTTAAAAGTGTTTCCTGAGCGTATCCCAATTTGTATAGTACATACAGGAATAAGAAAACAAATTGTAATTTGTAGATTCCGTTTTCAAGATATTTTCTGGCGGATGTTTTAACGGAATCGTCAATTACCTTGAAGGTGGAATGCTTTTTAATTCGTCTTATAATTTCATTGTCCTCCATTACAATAAGTTTCTCATTGAAACCTCCAATCCTGGTAAAAGTATCTTTTTCAACGAAAAGGCTTTGATCGCCAAACCGAAAACTATCAATATTAAATCGTGTGAACCAGCAGTTTAATTTCAGAAACCAGTGGTCATAATCAAAGCGAAGCCTGAAGCAGCCGCTTTTGTTTCCCGATTTCAGTGCCATTATTATTTTTGTATAAAAGTCTTCAGGGGGATAAGAATCGGCATGTAAAAAGTACAGTATAGTACCTTTCGCTTTTTTCGCGCCGTAGTTCATTTGGGCAGCCCGTCCTTTTTCAGGGCATAGTACAGCAGTAGCTCCCGCCTTTCCGGCCACGTCCGGGGTTTCATCAGAGCTTTGTCCGTCAGCAACGAGTATTTCAAAATTTTCATTGCCGGGACATTTTTTGAGGTAAGCAACTAATTTTCCAATATTTTCTGCTTCATTATATGCCGGTATGATAATGCTTATCTTCATTTCTTTATTTCATATCTTCAGGAGATGCTTCTTTAAGTATGGTCAATGTATTTTTAAGATAAGCATGTAAAATCAAAAAAAAACAGCAAATTGACCTGATGTCTTGAGTCTGTAATATCTATCGGTATTCCGGATTTGGGTTATCTAAATCCATTTTGTCCCAAATGCTGCGCTGGTTGCCATGCGCCGGAATGCCATTTTTGTCTTTGAGCATCCGTGCCAGGTGCATCAGATTCCATGTCATAAAGGTAGTATTTCTGTTGGTGAAATCATTCTCAGGGCCACCAGAACCTTCTTCCAGATAGGATGGGCCCGGGCCTGCTTCGCCAACCCAACCGGCATCAGCTTGTGGAGGTATGGTATATCCGAGATGCTGCAGAGAATAAAGCAGGTTCATGGAACAATGCTTGATTCCATCTTCATTTCCTGTAATAATACATCCACCAACCCTTCCATAATATGCGTACTGACCTTCTTTGTTTAGTTGTCCTGAAAATCCATATAGCCGTTCGATCACAAGAGATGCTACCGACGATTTCTCACCCAGCCAAATTGGGGAACCTATTACCAGTATATCAGCATCCATTACTTTTTTTTGTATATCAGGCCATTCATCCGTTTTCCATCCATGCTCCTTCATATCAGGGTAAACGCCAAAAGCAATGTCATGGTCAACCGGACGGATTACTTCTGTAATAATGCCATTTGCATCCATTATTGCTTTGGACATATCTATAAGTCCTCTGGTATTGGAAACTTCCGGTGTTTTTTTCAGTGTGCAGTTAAGAAAAAGTGCTTTCATATCGCTGAATTTCCATGGGCTGGTTTCGTTCCAGTGCTGCTGAAGTTTATTTAGTGCATACATACTTATAATTTTGTTCTGGTTATGTTCCTGATCAACCATCTTAAGATATGTAGAGGTGATTTTGTTTATTCAAAAAGAGAAGAGATAAAAATTTATTAATCGTTTGATTTGCCCCTGACTTCTCAATATATGTCTTTCAAAAGGCTGCGTCAGATTAATTTAACATTCCACCGGCTGCCGCAGGAAAATCTTCCCTCATTTATAAACGTTCCACCGGCTGCCGCCAAAATAACCTCCTCCCTTCAAACAGAAGTGTCATCCCGACGACAGGAGGGATCTGTAAATTTAAAGCAGAGACCCTTTTAAACTTTTTTACATAATACCTTCTGATCATTACCCGGCAGATCCTTCGTTCCTCAGGATGACAGGGTGTATTTTTGCGTCAGATGTTAATTTAACATTCCACCGGCTGCCGCAGGAAAACCTTCCCACATTTATAAACCTTCCACCGGCTGCCGCCAAAATAACCTCCTCCCTTCAAGCAGAAGTGTTATCCCGACCAAAAGTAAAAATTTCAGATTTTACTTAACACTTCAACGGAAAACCGCTTTATATAAATTTAGATATATTAAAATACCATGTCAGAAGCCATTAAGAAGTATGATTTAATTGTAATAGGTGCAGGGGCTGCCGGTTTGGGAATAGGATTGGGTATGAATGAGCTGGGCTTTAAAGTGTTAATTATCGACAGAGAAGATAAGGGAATAGGAGGGGACTGCCTTAACTTTGGCTGTGTGCCTAGTAAAGCACTTATTCATGTATCCAGAATCATCCACAAGGCAAGTAAGGCAGGGGAGTTTGGAAAATTTGTTTCGGGTAAAACTGATTTTGCAGCAGTAAAAGCTTATATCAAAGGTGTTCAGGATACTATACGGCAACATGAAAATGCTGGTTTTTTGTCTGATAGTGGAATGGATGTAGCTTTAGGAATTGCAGAATTTACCGGCGCAAACACCTTAAAAGTAAGCGACAAGGAGTATTATGGAAAGAAAATAGTGATAGCCACAGGTTCAGTACCCAATGTAATCAGCTTTAAGGGTATAGAAAAGGTGAAGGTTTATACCAATGAGACAATTTTTGATATTGATTTTTTACCTGCAAAGTTATTGGTGGTTGGAGCCGGCCCTATTGGGATTGAATTAGGATAGGCTTTTAAAAGATTGGGATCTGATGTAACGATTATTGGCAACGGGGAAAATATTCTTGAGAAAGAAAACCCGGAGATATCGCAGGTTCTGTTAAAACAATGTAAAGCTGAAGGCATTAATTTTTATCTCAATTCGGAAATCATAGAATTCCCTACTTCTTCTTCAGTTAGATTCAGGAAGGATGGGGAGGTATTGGAAATACCATTTGATGCTTTGCTTATGGCCACAGGCAGGAAAGTTGATAATGGACAGCTTAGCCTTGAAAAAGCAGGTATAAAAACGAATGTAGCAGGCATAGAGGTAAATGGCTATCTGCAGACAAGTAATAAATCAGTTTATGTATCAGGCGACGCAGCCGGGGGATTAAAATTTTCACATGCGGCTGAACTGCATACCATGATCCTGATGAATAATTTCCTGTCTCCCTTCAAAAAGAAACTGAGCTACGATAATTTTTCCTGGGTCACTTTTACTGATCCTGAAGTTGCAACTTTTGGTTTAAGTGAAGATCAGCTTAAAAAGAAAAAAACATCCTTCGAAAAAATTACTTATAATTTTACGGAAGACGACCGGGCTACCATTGAAGGCTACCGGTCCGGCAAATTGATTTTATATACATCAAAAAGTTTTTTTCCGGGAGGCAACCGTAAAATTTTTGGTGGAAGTATGGTGGCACCAAATGCGGGCGAGCTCATACAGGAGCTTATTTTAGCCAATTCCTCAGGCCTAGGTACGAAGGCTTTATTTAATAAAATACATCCATACCCCGTGGCTTCAAGGGTAAATAAACTGGCTATACTTGAAAAATACAGGTCAGAACTCAATCCTCTGATAAAAAGAATTATCAGACTGTTTTATTAAAACGAGGCAATGCCGCCTATGCTTGTTAATTTAATATTGAAAATTTCGTTTGTCCGAAAGGTCGTTTATATGATTGGCAAACATAGGGCTAAAGTTGTTGAAAATTGGCTGGAAGGATATATACAGGAAAAAGAACATATCATAGACATTGGCGCAGGCTTATGTAATATCAGTGAAAATTTAGGCCGTAAGAACCCGGTTACTCCCGTTGATATTAAAAATATAAGTGTAGCAGATCATGTTGTTCCTATAATCTATGACGGGCATAGACTTCCTTTTAAAGATAATGCGTTTGACATTTCTTTACTATGTACTGTCTTGCACCATACAGAAAATCCGGAACATGTATTAAAGGAAGCGCAAAGAGTTTCGCAAAAAATTTTACTTGTTGAAGATATATATAATTCTCTGTTTCAGAAATACCTTACCTTCTTTGCAGATAGTCTCATAAATCTGGAGTTTTTCGGACACCCTCACACCAACAAAAATGATGAAGAATGGAAGCGATTATTTGAGCTGAATAATCTGACATTAAAGGATGCCCGGTACTTTCGGGTCTTTTTCTTTTTCAGGCAGGTGGTTTATTTTCTGGAAAAGAAATGATTAAAGTGCCGGCAATTATCAGTGAGAAAAAGTCTCATGTCGGCGGGTTACATCAGCATATGCCAATATTGCATTTTATAGAAAAGTTTGATGTGAAGACTTCCCAGATCAAATTTCCCAGATTTTTTTACCTTAAAGTTTGGATAATGGTTCTTGCAATAAGATTCTCTTTAAGAACAAACATAACCTTGTATTTCCGCTTTATTAAAAACCAGTAAATTTTACCTTAAAGGTTAGCTTCATCAGCAATACCTGATTCTAGTTATGGGACGTAGGATTTAACTTGTGCTGATGAATGCGCTAAAATTTGATTACAGGTGTTTAAGGTGCTATTGTTTATTTTAGATGAATATTTTCAGGATAAATTAAGAGGAAATTTTTTATGAGAACGGCTAAAGAGGTACTTGATAATCATCTTGAACTGGCAAAATCTGGTTCTGTTGAAGAAGACCTGAAAACTAACTATTCGGATGAGGTAATTATATTGAGTACCTATGGCTTATATAAAGGGCGCAAGGGGGCGCAAGAGCTGGCTGAAATATTAAATGAAGAGTTGCCGGAGGCAATCTTTGAATATAAGAATGTGCTGATAGAAGGAGAAGTAGGCTTCCTTGAATGGACTGCTTCATCAAAAACCAGCGAAGTAAAAGATGGTGCGGATTCCTATGTTATTAGAAATGGTAGAATTATTGCACAAACCATTCATTATACAGTTAAGAAAAAATAAAATATCACCATCTGTAGTGACCAAAGCACATGCCCTTCTGTCACCGATGATGCCTAAATTACGAATGTCAGGATAATCTTTTTTACTGTCAAAGGTTTCATTATTTCGGTGCACCAGTCTCCTATGTTTAGAATTCTAAAAGTTAACTATAGCAGGATTGGAAAGTTTTTCAGTGTTTGAATAGCATATATCCAATATTATTTACCCAAAAAAACAAGAGTTTGATATTCATGTTCTTTTTAAAAAGTAGATTATGAATCAATCAAATATAGACAAACAAAACGGGGCAACTTATTTGCCTAAAGGAGAAAAAGGTCTTTCTTATCCTATAGATATGACGGCCCTTCTTATTATTGATCCTGTAAACGATTTTCTTTCGGAAGGAGGTGCCGCATGGGATTTGACAAAAAATACAGTCAAGACAATTAATAATGTAGTTCCAAATCTAAAGAAGGTTATAGAAGAGGCACGGTCTCGCGGAATTAAAATTTTGTATGGCCCAATGGCTTATACAGAAGAAGACTATGCCGAACATAACTTACAAAAGAGAAGTGGGATCAACAGACTTATGTTTGAAAAGAAAATGTTCCTGGCAGGTAGCTGGGGTGCAGATTTCCATCCCGAAATTCAACCTGAAGACGGGGATACTATTTTGTTGCCACACAAGAGTTGTGATGTATTTAGAACAGATCTTCCGGAGCATTTGAATAGTATGGGAATAACACATTTGGTTATAGCAGGAATGACTGCAAACCTATGTTGTGAATCAACAGCAAGACATGCCATGGAAGATGGATACGATGTAACCATGCTGAAAGATGCTATAGGAGCTGCCAGTATTCCCGAATATGAAACAGCCGTTCATGTCAACTTTCCATTGATATCAAATGCGGTTATAACAGTGGATGAATTCATTGAAGCTATAGGCGGTTCAGCTAACCTGCTTGACATTAAGGAAGGCGATACTGTATATGGTTCAGATCATATGGAGATTGGCAATGTGAAAGAAGTTGTACAAGCTAACGATGAAACGGATGGCTATATCTTGGTCCCGCGAGGGCTGATTTTTAAAACAGATACCTATATTCCTTTAGATGCGGTAGTAAAGAAGAGTGGTAAAGATCTTTTTGTAAATATACCAAAAATTGTGGCAGGGGAGATGCCCTGGGGTGAACCTCCAAC
>JBKBXU010000136.1:0-11599 GCA_046313675.1 Cytophagaceae bacterium | reverse complement strand
ATAAAAAAGGGCGCTACGCGGAGCTTTAGCAAAGCATTGTGCTACCTGGCCGACTTTATGAATAAACCCCTGGAAAATAAGATTCAATATTCGAATAAATATCAAAAGGATAAATAGCACGTTTCTATTTTGCAGAACATTTTAAGTAGCAGTTGTAGAGCCCCAATTGCATTGGGCTTTTTATAAACGCCCTTTAAAAAAGTACGCTACGTGGAGCGTTAACAAAGCATTGTGCTAAATAGCCAACTTTATGAATAAATCCGTCGAAAATAAAATTCAACATCCGATTAAAATTAAGCGGATAAAAAAGTACGTTTCATATTTTGCAGAAGAATTTTAAATAGCAGTTGTAGGGCCCAATTGCATTGGGTTTTTTATGAAACGCCTTTTCGGAAAGGTTGCTATGTTGACCCAATTGCATTGGAATAATACAGGATCGACTTTTCTCAAAGCCGATCCATTGATTTATTGGACGATAAAGGATTGGTATTGGGGAACCCCGCCGGATTCGATTTTTATATGATACACTCCTCCCGGAAGGGATGAAATATTGATTACATCCGTTTGCTGCGAACTTTCCAAATGCAACACTTCTATGCCCAGATTATTGAAAATCCTGATGTTCCGATTTTCGGAAGTGCCAAATTGCAAATAAACTGTTTCGTTTGCCGGATTTGGATAAATTTTTAGTTTTTTATCAGAGTCCGGTTGGAGAAGGCTTGTGGCAACTTCTATGGTAACGTTGATGTCAGAACTTGTTGTCTGGCCATTATCATTGGTAATGACAACGTAATAAGACCCCGCATCGGATAAAGAAGCCGAAGGTATGGTAAAGCTTGGATCTTCTGCACCCTCTATTGGTTCACCATTAAAATACCATTGGTAGGTGCTATTGCCAGGCCCTGTGCTAATTACTTCCAGAGTGATTTCTTCCCCTTCTTTGGCGGTAATTTCTGTTGTTATATTTTCGATTACAGGTTGTGAACAGGTGAAGCCCGGCTCAATACCTGTGTTTCCACCTGCGCATACTTCGCAATTGTCCATAAAGGCACTTCCTCCTAAATCACCGTTGCAGTCTTCCGCACAGGCTTCTTGGCCGGTATCTCCTCCAACACAAGTGCCACAGTTGTCGGTGTAAGCCGTTCCATCCGGATCGTTGTTGCAGTCGTAAATTGGGTTTACGCTTACAGTAACCGGGTCACTTGGTGTACTTCCAAACTCGCTGGTTACAACTACATGGTAGTTTCCGCTGTGTTCGGCAGGATTGGCGTTTGTAATGGTTAGGTTGTTTTCCGTAGCATTTTCTATAGGCTCATTGTTGAAGTACCACTGATAGCTAAAGCTTCCTGGACCGGATGCATCTACCTGAAGGGTGAATGATTCTCCTGTGTTTACTTCATTGGCCGTGCTGCTGATGGAAGTTATTTCCGGCTCTGTGCATGAGGAGCCAGGTTCAATGCCGGTATTGCCACCAACGCATGTGCCGCAATTATCCGTGTAGGCCGTTCCGTCGGGATCGTTGTTGCAGTCGTAAATCGGGTTTACGGTTACGCTCACCTGGTCACTTGGTATACTTCCAAACTCGCTGGTTACAACTACATGGTAGTTTCCGCTGTTTTCGGCAGGATTGGGGTTGGTAAGGGTTAGGTTGTTTTCCGTAGCATTTTCTATAGGTTCATTGTTAAAAAACCATTGGTACGTATGGTTGCCAGGTCCTGCGGCATCCACATTTAGGGTGAATGATTCTCCGGTGTTTACTTCATTGGCCGTGCTGCTGATGGACGAAATTTCCGGCTCGGTGCATGAGGAGCCAGGCTCAATACCGGTGTTCCCTCCGGCGCAAACTTCGCAATTGTCCATAAAGGCACTTCCTCCTAAATCACCGTTGCAGTCTTCCGCACAGGCTTCCTCTCCTGTATTTCCTCCTACACAAGTTCCGCAGTTGTCGATGTAGGCCGTTCCGTCGGGGTCATTGTTGCAGTCGTAAATTGGGTTTACTGTTACGCCAATGCTTTCGCTTTGCGTACTTCCAAACTCGCTTGTTACCACAACATGGTAATTGCCGCTGTTTTCGGCAGGGTTTGCGTTTGTAACGGCTAAATTGTTTTCAGTTGCATTTTCTATAGGTTCATTGTTAAAAAACCATTGGTACGTATGGTTGCCAGGTCCTGCGGTTTCTACGTTTAGGGTGAATGATTCTCCTGTGTTTACTTCATTGGCCGTGCTGCTGATGGAAGTTATTTCCGGCTCTGTGCATGAGGAGCCAGGCTCAATACCGGTGTTCCCTCCGGCGCAAACTTCGCAATTGTCTATGAATGCACTTCCTCCCAAATCTCCGTTGCAGTCTTCCGCACAGGCTTCCTGGTCGGTATTTCCTCCTACACAAGTTCCACAGTTATCGATGTATGCTGTTCCGTCAGGGTCATTGTTGCAGTCGTAAACAGGGTTTACAATCACGGTAACCTGGTCGCTTTGGGTGCTTCCAAACTCGCTGGTTACGACTACGTGATAGTTACCGCTGTTTTCGGCAGGATTGGCGTTGGTAACGGTTAAGTTGTTTTCCGTAGCATTTTCTATAGGCTCATTGTTGAAGAACCATTGGTACGTATGATTTCCGGGGCCGGATGCATCCACGTTTAGGGTGAATGATTCTCCGGTGCTTACTTCATTGGAAGTGCTGCTGATGGACGAAATTTCCGGCTTTGTGCATGAGGAGCCAGGCTCTACTCCGGTATTCCCTCCGGCGCATACTTCACAATTGTCGATAAAGGCTGTTCCATCCGGATCGCCATTGCAGTCATTTACAGGATTGACGTTTACTGCCACATCTTCGCTTCTTGTGTCACCATATTCGCTCGATACGATTACATAGTACGTTCCGCTATGGTCGGCAGGGGTGGCATTTTCTACAGTGTAGCTGTTTCCTGTTGCATTTTCAATAGGTTCTCCATTAAAATACCATTGATATGTGATAGTGCCTGGGCCAGAAGTGGTGACATCAAGGGTAAAAGAGTCACCGGTATTAATTTCTGTTTCAGAAGCATTAATGTTGTTGATTTCTGGTTCGATGCATGATGAGCCAGGCTCTACTCCGGTATTCCCTCCGGCACATACTTCGCAATTGTCCATAAAGGCTGTTCCTCCGATATCACCATGGCAATCCTCTTCGCATGTTCCGGCAGTAATTCCCGCATTATAAAGAGCTATCAGGTCAAAATTAGATCCTCCCTGTGCGGTCAGGGAAACGAGTTCGACAAGGTTAATGCCTTGTGAAAGGTTCAGATTAGCGGCAACCATTTTCCATTCATTCCAGGCACCTGTTGGGTGAAAGTCAAGGCTTGCGATTTGGGTTTCTCCATTCACCCGGACTTCCATATTTCGGTTTACAGCGCTGCCGTTTGCATGGCGGAAACTAAGGTTTCCCGTCTGGTTGCTTTCGCTATGAACAGACCAGGTGATGGCATTGCCCAAGGCATTGTCGCCATTTAAAAAGCCGCTTCCATGATAGCCTGAGTGGTTATTTTCTATTACTCCTTCATAGACACATGCTGCAGGCCCATCAATATACCCGGTGCAGGCAAGCTGTCCGGTATTGCCCCCAACGCATGTTCCGCAGTCGTCTAAAGTGGCTGTTCCGTCAATATCTCCATGGCAATCTCTTGTGATGCTTGCCGGGGTAAAGAAAAATCGCTGATTATCCTGTCCGTTTCTTATCCATAGTAAGGCATGGCGCCCGGTTTCCTGAGAGTTGCCATGTATATCAACGACCAGATCTGTATTGGCTTCTACAACCAGGTGAAAGGTGTTTTGTCCGGCTTCTTCCAGACGGAAGTTTGACGGGCTAGGGGAGAGTCTAAGACTGTTGTTTTGTGCCCCGTTTCCGTAGCTTAGGTATTGTTGTTCTATTATAGAATAAAACTGATAGCTGTTGCCGTCCCTGATTACCTGCCATATGTTTTGCGAATTTTCCCCACAGGATTCCTGACTTACTGGTTCACCGGGCTGCAGGCAAAGGTTTGAATGGAAAGGATGCATGGTGTAATAACCTTCGTTAAGTACCATTGAGCAGGGGAGTTTACCTGTTGTTCCACCCACACAGACATCACAGTTGTCAATCTCAGCGCTTCCACCCGGTTGATTATTGCAGTCGGGTTCAGGATCCGGATCATTGGTGTTTTCGCAACCACAATTTGGGTACACCGGGCCTCCGGTCACGCAATTGCCTTCTGCTCTACTTTGGGATCCCTGGATGGAGATTTCGTTGGCAGGATTGGTGGCGCTTCCTCTCAGATCATTGTTCAGGAATCGATTATTGTTCGTGTTTCCAAAGCCGCTATTGGTAGATGTTTCCCGTATGCCATAAGAAAGGTTTCCGCTAATGCACAGATTTTGAATGATCACGTTTTGAGCAGGTTGATGTTCATCGGTTCGGGAGGCTATGCGAACCCCTTCGCCATTGTTACCTGTGATCCTTCCGCCGTTAACGGTGTAATCCCAACTGTCTTGCACAAGAATACCGGCAGAAGTGGAGTTCTCTATATCTACTTCGTCTATGGTAACGCCCCTACTTTGCGACACTCCGAAAATTCCGCGGGCACATTCACGGGCGATGACTTTTTTAACGTGAATATTGGGACCCGCATTATTGGCTGTTCTGAAAGCGGCATAACCTCCACCATGGTTGGCGCGATAAGAGTTTACCAGTTCCACGGTGGCATTCCGGGTATTGTTTAGCAGGAGTCCGCAGCCTCCGGTGTTTCGGGTTTCAATGGTGCCAATGGTCAGTCCATCGGTTTGCCAGATTTCCACGGCGTGGTGTCTGCAGTGTTCCGCATAAACATAGTCAATTTCTACATTTCTGGACCAAGTGTCGTTACGGCCTTCTATACGAATGCCTAGTCCGATATTGCTCGCTTCAGGAATGGATATATGGATCTGGGATAGAATAACATTGGCGCATCCGTGCAACCATATCCCATAGCGGGGATTTCCGGTGATGCGCATGTTTCGTATTTCAATATTGTCCGATCGTATTCCTCTTACCGGTACGATGAGGTCATCACCGGTATCGTTTACTTCCATGGTATTTCCATGAAAGTTCAGGATGGTATAGGAGGGAATGTCAAAAGTTTTCAGGCTGTTCGTGCTTCCCGTGGTGCCGGAGTTGCGTACGTTTATCGTCTGTTTGCTTGTTCTGCCGGGAGTGAGGTTGTTGGCGGCAGACTGAATGGCTTGGATCATACCCGCGCCTGTGTACACCGTGTTCCCATTCACTCTGGATGTCCAGGTTGTGCCGGAGCGGGTGACTTCCCCCTGTGCCAATAGGGTGGCGGTTCCGGAAAGTATGGACAGGACTATTCCAAAAAATAACCTTAAAAACTTTTTCATAAAATTTTCTTTAGATGGAAAAATTCAACTATTCGAATATTTAGTAGTATTTATTTTATTTGAAAGGAATACAATTGAGAAAGGAAGAAGTAAACAAAAATCAGATTTTTTTTCTGTGAATTTAGATGGTAGCATAAAGGTGTCTTTTGGTAACACGATGGATACAATGGAAGGGAAATACGAGGATCCGCTGAAGCAGATTTTACGATGGGGGGCACTTTACTCTTTCTTTTTTTAACCACTGGGGAACACGGAGTTTGACAGGAGTTTGACACGGAGTTGCGCTAAAGCGCATATGAGGTTTTTTGGTAGCACGATGGGCAGGAAGAAAGACTGATACGTAAACAAACACGAGGATCCGCTGAAGCAGATTTTACGAAGGGGCTGACTCAGGATTAGTATAGTTGATATAAACACCGTCGATTATAAAACCCTTTATCTTATCAGGGAAACATGCATGACCACATGTTCGTTGACAACGATGGCATAGAGGCCGGATTTGGAGAGGTTGCCCTGGGTGTCGGTGCCGTCCCATTCGGCGGGGGTTTGGATTTCTTTTATCAGCATACCTTGCTTATTGTAAATCCTGGCTGTGCCGGGAGTGCTGATGTAATAGGTGTCGCTTATACCATCTCCATTAGGGGAAAAAGCCTGGTCACAACCGAATGGTCTGGGAACGGAAATATAGTTCCTGAAGGCCTGGGTGCAACTGCCATTGTCCGTAACGATCAGGCTATAATTGCCTTCCATTACCTCTGCAATATTTTCTGATGAATGAAACTCTTCACCGGCATCATTTTGTAAAATGAAAGTTAGGGAGGTATTGCTTTGCTCTGTGTTTTCAAAGATAACCGACACAGGTTCATTGCAATTATTTTCGTGAAGCGTATAGGAGGGACTAAGGGTTTCCTGCCAGCTTTGATCCATTACAGGATATTTTTCGGAAAAATTAATGCTTAAGGTATCGTGTAAGGTATTGACATACCACCAGGTATTGATGGTTTCCTGCCTGTGCCTTGGCCCTTCTATAGCTCCCCGGTCTTTCCAACGATGGCATCCATCGGGAATAGAAATGCATCCGGTAAGGTTAATTAAAGGCTCACCTCCCACAGTTTCCCCGTCAACTATTTTTTCATCATCCCAGAACAGTAATGGCGGCTCGTAACCTGCCGGCCTGATGATTTTTACCTTATAACCGTGCAAATGATGCTCTACATCGTACAGGGGAAGATTGGTGATGCCATAGCCAAAGCTGGTGTAGACCTTGAATTTATTTCCTTCAACAGGATTTCCCTGCAGGTCTTTTCCGTCCCACTCTATACATATACTTTCGCCTTCCTTCATTATTTTAAAAAAATGAATGTCGGTGTATTTGTCATACCTGCCATCCAGGTTGATGTCGATAAATCCTTCCAGATGACCTTTAGTGCTTGCCGTATAGTTTATGCAATAGTTCGTTCCCGGACAGCTTTTCTTTTTGATAGAACTTGTTAAATGTGCTCTGATGTCCTGCGTAGGATACAATAGTTCATCTGGTGGGTTTAGAAAAACTTTATATTCCGGTAAGGCATAATTACCTACCCGTGATTTCCTGTCTTCAAAGAAATCTCCTGTATCCTGAAGTCCGCTGGAATTTACATAAATAATAAAGGTAAAAGGCTGCATCCGGTTAAGGTCGATCTCGTAAATTACGCCGTTTTCAGTATATGGATAAACTTTCCCATGAAATTCATGGTTCTGCCCTTCAGTACTCAATTGCCATCCTTTGCAATGAAGCCTGCCGGGAATGGCCTGATTGTGCACGTTGGCCACGGTGATATCAAAAAGGTGTAAATAAACTTCTTCTTCAGGAAAAAGGGCAAGATTAAACTCTATCACATAATCACCCGTTTCTGTTGGTTCAAGCATAAGCGCATTGTATCCACCCTCTGAAAGGATTTGAGAAGGCCCTTCTACCGCTTCGATCCAGGAATTTATGCAACCGATACCTTCTTGCTGCATAATGCCTTCATAGACTACGGTTCCTGAAGGCGAGATCCATCGGTAGGGCAATTCCAAAAAACCACCGGCCTTGGTATGGTTGTTTAATCCAAAATAGATAACTTCATTAGTGGATCCGATACGCACTTTTATTTGTTGGTTATCCGCTGCGTCGTATTGTCCAAAGCGGGTATAGTCTGGATGGTTCAGCAATATGGGAGAGCCGTAATGTGATTCCTGCGGACGTAATTCCCTAGTCCCTTCTGCATGTAGAATACAAGAAGCGAAGAGAAGTAAACCTGCTATAATATGTCTGATCATGCCGGGCATCTGATTTATCTTAAAATAGTTATCGACCCTTGTTCTACCTTTCCGTCTGGATATTCGAGAACAAATATATAATATCCGGATGAAACCTCATTCCCATTAAGATCAAGTCCAGTCCATTCTGCTGCATTGTCTGCCAAGGCCTGGTAAACGACCATTCCTGTTTTACTCACTATTTTAATAGTGGCACTCTTGCCTTCCGGTACAGGAATAGGCCATGCATATTCCGTAGTTGGAGAAAATGTGAAATTGAGGTTCCTGCCGCACTCTTTCGTTTCCACTTCAACGGCTTTTGCCAAAATTTTTATACAATCATTGCCATCTTTGATATACAAGGTATACGTGCCCTGGTTCAGGTAAAAGAACTCCGTTTCTTTAGTGAAATTTCCTGAGTCGTTTAAACGGAACAAATAAGGGCCTTTACTTCCTTTAATGGATTCTTTTACTATTTCTATTCTTCCTTTCTGGTCATCCGGACAGGTTGGACCGGCCTTCACCTCGGCAGTAATTGTAATTCCGGAACAGTCAATAATTGCTTCCTTCTCGACCTGATGGATATCCGAAGGCTTGTCCGGGGTGTTTTGGCTAAGTGGATCGACTGTAAGGTTCTGCTTTTTTAAGGTGTCCTTTGGTTCGGATGTGGAAATTTGTTCAATATTCTGCGTTGTGTCCGGTAGAATAAATACCTTTCTTTCGGGATTGTCTTTAGTTATTTTATTCTCTTTCTTGGTGTTGTTTGCAATTGTTGTAATACCTGAATTGACTTCTTTTTTTAAAGGTTCATCCGGAACTGCTTCACTCTTTTCTTTTGCCGGTAAAGGCTTTTGCTCTTTTGCCGGTTCTTCAGCTTCATGTTTTACCGTGCCAGATGATAGGTATAAGGCTCCGGCAAGGGATGCTATCATTAAAAAGATTGCAAGGTAATAGAAATTAAACCCAGTTTTAGGTTTTAGGTCTGTCTTCATTTGATCCTTGAGCATCAGGAGTTCCTGGCCCAGGATCATTTCATTGGCAATGCGCTGAGCTTCCACTTCAAGGGCAAAATCAGAATCATTGTCAATTTTTTTCTCCAAAGCAATACGCTCCTCAGGATTTAGCTCCCCGGCGAGGTATTTGTCAATTTGTTCGGTATGTGAATACTTTGGATTCATACTTTAAATAATTTTAATACGCTTTGATTGCCTTTTATGAGCTGTACCAGCTTTTGTTTGCATCTGTAATTATAGGTTTTTGCCACATTTTCACTTGAAAAGCCCATTTTTACACAAATCTCTTTCATGCTTAAGCGGTCATAAGTGGAATATTTAAGAAGCTTTTGACATTCTTCACCAACCTGATTTAGCATGTTCTTAATGGCATAAGCCCTTTCTTCTGTTATAATGTTCTCTAACAGGTCGAGTCCGTTTACCATATTTTCCTCTTCTGCCGTCATGGGTATTGTCCTGTTCATTTTTTTTACCCTGTTAATCCAAAGATTTCTGGCTACGGTAAATATAAATCCATTGATTTCATAGTCTTCATTGAATTTCCCGGTTTTTACCTGGTGATAAAAACTCATTACCGCATCCTGAAATATATCTTTTGCTTCATCCTCATTTCCATTGTTTTTAACGATGTGCCCTATGATTTTAGGTAAAATATTTTTATAAAGCTCAGACAATACAAATTGATTGTCGCCGGATTTTATGGCCTGAATAATGTCTTTGTCTAAAGCTTTTCCCATACTTGGGTCTTTTATTCTTCTACAATTGATAAAATGGAAAGTAAACAATATTTATTATTTCTTTTCAGAAAAAATGCATTATTTGGGGATTAATTTTGATTAAACCTTTCCTTTAGCCATTTCATGTTGCATAAATACATCTTAATGTGTGTGCTGGTTTATTGCATGTCAGTAGCTTATAGCTATGGGCAGCAGTATTCCGACTATGCAGACAGGTTTAATCTTTTTTTTAAAAATTACGCAATATATAATCCTGCAAGTATAGGTACGGTTTCGAATTTGGAAGCTAATGTTTCCTATAAGTCACTTACCGGGTTATTTTCACAAGTAAACACATATTATACCAATGTAAATTTTCGGGCAAACAGGGGGGAGAGGGAAGGGGGAGAGCACAAACATAATTTTGGCCTTACCTTGTTTGGAGACAAGGAAGGTGAATTTTTCAGGCGAAGCAGAGCATACCTGAACTATTCTTTTCATTTAGAAGTGGGGGAAAATCTTTTTATTGCTGCCGGAACATCCTTAGGTCTGGTAAATTATACCTATAGAAGTTCAACAGCAGGAATGGGGGGCAGCGATTTGGCATTTATCGGAAATGTTGGTTTATGGGTTTATAATGATCGTGTCAGGGCTGGAGTATCTGTGAATGATTTTCCTAATAATAGCGTACGGCCAATTGACGAAGAAACAGTACTTTTTCGTCATTACGTGTTTACTGGAGATTATCGCCTGGATATAGATCATAATCTTAGCCTGCGGCCGGTGCTTTCCGCAACCTTTTCAGATGTTCAATACACTTCCGTAAGCCCCGGGTTGGTATGTGTTCTTCAGGAGAGGCTATCAGGGGGCTTGTTGTATAGGAGCAGAAATGGCTTTGTCTTTCTGGCCGGGCTGGAGGAAATAGAGGTGTTATCTGGTATGCTTGATCTTACATTTTCTTATATGGTGCCGATTCAAAGGTACACCAATATTTCGGTCAATACCTTTGAGCTGGCTGTAAGTTATTACCTTGCTCCAAAGAAATAAGACAGCCAAAAAAAAGCTCCGGATATCCGAAGCTTTTTTGAAAATGTTTATAAGTTTTAGAGACTAAAGAATCAGCATGCAATCGCCATAACTATAAAACCGGTATTTTTCTTCTACAGCCGCTTTATATGCTTTCATAACCAGGTCATAACCTCCAAATGCAGCAGTAAGCATAAGCAACGTAGATTCCGGCATATGGAAATTTGTTAACATAGCATTTGCAATCTTAAACTCGTAAGGAGGGAAGATAAATTTATCGGTCCAACCTTCATTTGGTTTAAGCCTTGCATTTGCCGTAGTAGAAGATTCCAAGGCCCTAACCGAAGTGGTTCCAATGGCACACACCCTTTTTTTATTGTCCAAAACTTGATTTGCCTTTTCGGCAGTTTCATCCGGAATGATATAATGTTCCGAATCCATTTTGTGTTTAGACAAATCTTCCACTTCCACAGGATTAAATGTTCCTAGGCCAACATGCAAGGTTACCTCAGCAAAATCGACACCTTTGATTTCGAGACGTTTCATTAAATGTTTAGAAAAGTGTAATCCTGCAGTTGGTGCAGCCACAGCTCCTTCCACTTTGGCATAGATGGTTTGATAACGCTCTTCATCTTCGGGCGTTACTTCACGGCTAATGTATTTTGGGATGGGTGTTTCTCCTAATTCTGTCAATTTATTTCTAAATTCATCATAGGAACCATCATACAAAAAACGTAAGGTTCTACCGCGAGAAGTTGTATTGTCAATTACCTCAGCTACCAATGAATCATCATCACCGAAATACAATTTATTTCCAATACGAATTTTACGGGCTGGGTCAACCAAAACATCCCAAAGACGTTGTTCCGCATTTAATTCACGTAATAAAAAAACCTCAATTCTTGCTCCGGTTTTTTCTTTATTGCCATATAAACGGGCCGGGAAAACCTTGGTATTGTTCATGACCATGACATCTCCATCATCAAAATAATCAATGATGTCTTTGAAAAGTTTATGTTCAATTGTTTTATTGGCTCTGTTGATAACCATTAATCGAGATTCATCGCGGTTTTCTGTTGGATATTCTGCTAATAATTCCGCCGGAAGATTAAATTGAAAATGAGATAATTTCATTAAGAGGAGTTTAAAAAGTTTAAAAGTTTAAAAGTTTTCGGG
>JBKBXU010000135.1:0-11626 GCA_046313675.1 Cytophagaceae bacterium | reverse complement strand
GGTACGACAATTTTAATAGCATACCGCCAAGGATCATTTACAACACCCGTCCCTCCTACATGATCGCCTGCTATGGCATCCGAATCAATTAGGTTTCCATTAACATCCTCCGGGCGCACAGCTATATTCAAATCATAATCAGAATCGTTTCTAAAATGCACTTCGTAGGAGAAGTCTTCGGAAAAGTCCACGGTATAAATATTACCTGTTTCGTCTCCATTATCATCCCCAAAAGAGAAACCAAATGGCTCATATTCGTTTATATCACGGCTCATGGTTACGTTAAGTTCTCCTGCGGATATATTCCTATTTAAGGTTGTTTTATCATCTGCCCACCAGTAAATTCCACGTGCAGGTTCGCCATCAACAGACTCATCATAATCAGGTCCGGTAAAATCATCAAAAACTTCTGCTGCAACTCCATTATTCTCGCAGATATATCCCGAAGATGCGGCATCAGGATCAACAACAGTAAGCGTTACAGCATTACTTTGTACAGACTGTCCTCCCATTCTGACTACAACATAATAATTTCCTGCATTTGCCATACCTGCGGATGCAATGGTATATGAAGCATCTTCAGCATCGGAAATTGGCACACCACCAAAGTACCACTGATAGGTAATCGTCCCCTCTCCTGAAGCCTCCACAGAAAACTCCACCTCGTCACCAAGCGCGACAGACTGGCTAACTGGCTGCACCTCAATTTCTGGAAGAGGAGTTTCTTCAGGTTCGCACTCTGTACCAAAGCGCATACTGGTAATGGCAAATGATGCATTATCTAGAGCTAATGGATGGTAATCCGGGTCACCTGTATTTGCAGCATTTGTTACCATAAATTGCAATCCGGTTACACGGCTGTAGTCAAATTCCTGCACAGTACATCCTTCCAGATTATCGCAATGTGGATTTTCATACAAATGATAACCCCCAAGATATGTTCCGTCTAATGTAATTGTTCCATTGTTGGTCCCAACAGTTAAGGTTCTTGTCATATTGGCAGGTACCGTAACCTGAATGGCGAACCTCCATGGGTTAGGAACCCTTCCATTACCTCCAATATAATTTCCGGCATCCGCATCAGAATCAATAAGATTTCCATTAGCATCTTCAGGACGAACAGCAAAAACTAACTCATAATCAGATTTATTTGTTATTTCAATATCATAGCTGAAATCTTCCGTAAAATCTACCGTAAATGGTGTTCCGCTACCATCGCCTGCATCATCACCAAATGACACACCAAATGGTTCGTATTCATTTTGTGCTCTCGACATTGTTATCTCCAATTCACCCGCACTCGTGTTACGGATTAGTTGAGTATTTGCATCACCCCACCAGTACAACCCTCTTGCAGGACTACCATCTGTTGATTCAGTATAATCAGCACCGGTAAAGTCATCAAAGACACCCATAGCACCAGCAGAACCACATATATATCCAGATGCTACTGCCTCAGGGTCGTCAACAATTAAAGAAGCAACTCTACTGCTAATTGTCACTCCATTCATTGTAGCTGTCACGTAATACTGACCTGCATGAGCTATTGTAACATTTGCAATAGAATAAGATGAGCTCGTCGCACCGGAAATAGGATTACCATTAAAGTGCCATTGATAGGTAATAGTTTGATCTCCCGTGGCCTCAGCCGTAAAAGTAACCGCATCCCCTGGATCTGTAACCTGAGTTTGAGGATGCAGAGCAAAAGAGTGTGAGGGCACATCACCATAGTCGGGACAATTAGAGGTAAGATGATTTTTAACAAAAAGTCCTGACGCTGTTAAATCACTATCTGCCCATCCTCCCTGAGCGCTAGTATTTCTTCTCAAAGCTGAAGCAGTTTCTCCGTCATCTTCTTTATCATGAAGGCTCCAGTTACAATGACTGATCTGATTTGCATTCATCCAGTTATACCATTCGTTAGCAGAAGCAGCATTAACATTCCCACGACCATCGGCATTTACTACACCATATTCTGTAACAAATAGGCAAATATTTTGATTTAAGGCTTGATTGGCATAATTACGAATCTGCTGACCATGAGATCCGGCATAGTAATGTAGCACATATGCTATATTACTATGTCCAGTAATAGGATCATTAGCAGCCAAGTCCACTCTTTGAGACCAGTCTGGTGTTCCGCAAACTATAATATTATTTGTGTCATGCTGTCTGATCGCAGCAATAACCGCTTCGCAATATGGTTTAATCGTATTTGGCCAAGAAACATTCTGTAATGGTTCATTATAAACCTCATAGATTATATTGGGATGATGACCATACTCCTGGGCAATTTCAGTAAAAAAATCAATAGCATCCTGCTGATATAAATGCGCTTCATAAGAATGCCAGTCAACTACCACATACATTCCCAACTGAATAGCCCATTCAATCACGTCTTTAACTTTCTGCTTTTGGGTGTTTGGGTGACTTAAATAACCTCCAGGCCTTTCAACGCCCATGGCAGCCCTGACAATGTTGGCACACCAGTTATCCCTGGTTTCCCTGATTGCGCCATAAGTCCAATAATTACCGCCATCTCCGGATGGACTCCAGTTACTCCAGAACAAGGACATCCCCTGTAACTGGACAGGATTTCCATGCTGGTCAACCACATGTCTGCCACTCACACCCAACTGCCCATACGCATCTACAGCAGTCTGAGCATGACTGACAAAATTTAAAATAAGCATGAGAATAATTGTTATCATCCCCCACCTTTTCCCGGGTCCAATTGCTATCATATCTTTACATTTTTGAGTGAAAAAAATAAAAAAACAACTTAAAGATAAAACGACTTTCTTGGTTTTGCAAAATATAATATATAAAACGTTATATTCCAACAGGACTAAATTCACAATACATGCTGATAATCAATAAAATAAAAAAAACAGAATTAACAGAGATTAAATTTATGTTAACAGATGTAATTTTCTTTTAAGAAACAATACAATTACAGCAACAACTAAGGGATTTATAGCTATGAGAAAACAGTTGCCATAAAGCCAAAAGTTACTTCATAAAAAAATTCTTACATGATATAGGGCAAGACTTATAGGCGTTTTATGAAAAAAAATACTTATAATTATATCTTTAAATACTTCAGATTCGTAATAAGTTTTTATTCAAAATACAAGCAACATAAATTCAGACATGTCTAACATCGAGAAAGAAAGACTCCTGTTAACCAGAAGCAACAGAGGTTGGAAAAAGTGGGGACCGTATCTATCAGAAAGACAATGGGGAACAGTAAGAGAGGATTACAGTCCGTTCGGATCAGCCTGGGAAAACTTCCCACATGATCAGGCTCGCAGCCGTGTGTACCGTTGGGGCGAAGATGGTATAGGTGGGATAAGCGACAACAAGCAATGGTTGTGTTTTGCTCTTGGTTTCTGGAATGAAAAAGATCCTTTTTTAAAAGAACGATTATTCGGACTTACCGGTAATCAGGGAAATCATGGAGAAGATGTAAAAGAATATTACTATTACCTTGATTCTACTCCTACCCACTCCTATATGAAGATGCTCTATAAATACCCTCAGGGAGAGTATCCTTATTCGAACCTTGTCCTGGAGAACAGGATCAGGGGAAAGCATGAGCTGGAGTATGAGCTGATGGATACCGGCCTATTCGACGACGATAAGTACTTTGATATATATATAGAATATGCCAAAGCGGATATGGATGATATCTGTATTAAGGTAACCATTCATAACAGGGGCCCTGAAACCGCAAATTTGCATGTCTTACCCACTGTTTGGTTCAGAAACTACTGGAGATTTGCCCAAACCTCCTACGAGCCCACGCTCACAGCCGGAGTTAATAATTGCATACATGCAGAACATGAAGAGTTAGGATTCTATCATTTATATTATGAAGGAGCGCCTGACCTACTATTCTGTAACAATGAAACCAACCATGAAAAAGTTTACGGACATCCCCCAGTGACCGGATACTGGAAAGATGGGATCAATGACTATGTGGTGGAAGGTAAAGAAGATGCAGTAAATCCTGACAAAATTGGAACCAAGGCATCTTTAAGATATAAAATCACGTTAAATCCGGGAGAATCTAAAGAAATATGTCTGCGATTGAGTGATAAACCTTTGGAAAATGCACTGGAAGATCACCCTTATATTTTCCGCACACGACTAAAAGAAGCTGATACTTTTTACAATGAGTATGCTTCAAATGTTGATGATGAAGATATGAAAATGATCCAGCGACAGGCCTTTGGCGGCTTGTTGTGGAACAAGCAATTTTACTATTATGATGTAAACCTTTGGTTAAACGGAGATCCGGGTACTGCACCTCCTCCTGAACGGTTACATGGAAGGAATAAAGACTGGAAGCACCTTAATAACATGGAGATCATTTCCATGCCCGACAAATGGGAATACCCCTGGTATGCAGCATGGGATCTTGCCTTCCATTGCATAGCTTTTGCCAGCATAGACCCTGATTTTGCCAAGCGTCAATTAATTTTATTGTTACGTGAATGGTACATGCATCCTAATGGCCAGATTCCTGCTTATGAATGGAGTTTCAGTGATGTAAACCCTCCCGTCCATGCCTGGGCAACCTGGCGCGTGTATGAAATCGAGCGGGACATGAATAACGGTAAAGGGGACACGAATTTCCTGGAACGGGTATTTCATAAATTAATGTTGAATTTCACCTGGTGGGTTAACAGAAAAGACAGTGAAGGCCATAATATATTTGAAGGTGGCTTCCTTGGCCTGGATAACATCGGAGTGTTTGACAGAAGCAGCCCGCTTCCTACGGGCGGTCATATAGAACAGGCCGATGGAACAAGTTGGATGGCTATGTATTCATTGAACATGCTGAGGATTTCTCTTGAACTTAGTAAAACCAATTCTTCATACGAAGATACAGCCTCCAAATTCCTTGAGCATTTCTTATATATCGCAGGAGCCATTGCCAACCTTGACAACAGCAATCTTAAGCTTTGGGATGATGATGACGAGTTCTTTTACGATGTTTTACATACGCCAAGCGGAGAATATATACCGTTAAAAGTCCGCTCTATTGTAGGTCTTATACCCTTATTTGCCGTTGAAACGCTGGAACCTCATAATATAGAAAAATATCCACACTTTAAAAGAAGGTTGGAGTGGTTCCTGAATTTCAGGCCAAACCTGGATTCTCTGGTATCCACAAGAGAGATCCCTTATTTGGGAATAAGACGAAGATTTTCGCTTTTACGTGAAGCAAAACTGAAAAAAATTCTTACCAGAATGCTGGATGAAAAAGAATTCTTATCCGATTACGGCATCCGGGCTTTATCCAAATATCACAAGGACAATCCCTATGAGTTCCCTACCGATCATGGCGTATATAGTGTAAGCTATAATCCCGGAGAGTCTGACAGTGGTATGTTTGGAGGTAATTCAAACTGGAGAGGCCCAATATGGTTCCCTATAAATTATCTGATTATCGAATCCCTGATGAAGTTTTACAACTACTATGGGAATGAATTCCAGATTGAACACCCTACTGGTTCCGGTAATATGATGAATCTTAAAGAAGTATCTGAAGAATTAAGTCTCCGCCTGATCAAAAATTTCCTTAAAGACAAAGATGGAAAAAGGCCATGTTTTGGGGATGTCGATAAATTCAACAAAGATCCTCATTTCAAGGACAACATTCTCTTCTATGAATACTTCCATGGTGATAATGGAAGAGGCTTAGGAGCCTCTCACCAAACAGGCTGGACAGCATTAGTTGCCGACCTTATACATTTCCATTATCATAAAAAGGAAGATGCTCCAAACAGCAAAGTGCATAAGAAAAGAGAAATGCTATCTAAGATCATAAGCAAGGCTCAATAAATTTTAAACCTGGAATGTAATAGAACTTTCTATTACACATCCAGGTTAACCAATGTCTATAATAAAAAAGGGCAACTCCTTTCGGAATCACCCCTGAACCTAATTTATTATTTTAAATTGAACTTAGATGCTCCTGCAAAATATCCGTCAGAGTAAAATTCCAATTTATATTCCCCCTTCGCCAAATCTTCACCTTTGGGATCATAAAAAATACTTACCTTTTGCTTTTTGTTAGAATAATCAACTTTGATCATTTTGGTGAAGTCCATTGTCTTGTTAGTTTCCTTGCTCAGAAAAACACCCGAAGCATTTGCGTCGTTAAAAATCACTTTTCCTTTTGGATCTATGATTCTTACGTAAATATCTTTCTGGCCTTTTTCTGCAACCTTATTATCTGCCAGTTCAAAATGAACCGCTAAACGATCGGCTTTCTTAGCTCTTAAGACCTTGACATATTTATCCGCTTTTACATGCTTCTGAGCTTCACCAATCACACTTTCTGTCTTGATAATAGAAGCTAATTCAACCTTTTTCTCAAGAATGCCATTTTTTCCCTGAAGCTCATCAACTTTCAACTTTAGCTGGGCATTTTCACCACGAAGCGTAGTTAATTCTGCCGTCAAAGAAGTTATTTTCTTATGCAGGTCCTCGATTTGTCCAAGGTATTGCGACTTAAGTTTACGTAATTCTACAACTTCTTTTTTAAGATAATTAAGTGCATTATTTTCTTTTACCAATGCCCCTATCCTTGCTTTACTTTCCTCAAGGCTTTTGGACGTTTCCGCAAGCAAACCCTCCAGGCCAGACTTCTCTGAAGTTAATTTCGTTATTTCTTCGGATTTGGTTAGCAGGTTTCTCTCCAGGCTATTATTTGAAGCGGTAAGAGAGTTTACATGGTAAAGATGCTTCTGGTTCTCTTCTTTAAGTTTATTATTATCAACGAAAAAATAAGTATTGCCTAACATTAACAAGCCGGCTGTTATTCCGATGCCTGAGTAAGCAATTGTTTTTTTAGTTTTAGAATTTTGTAAGTCCATCTGAGTATATGTTTATAATGCAAAAATACACCCTCCATATTAAGGCCTGATTAAAAGCAAATTAAAAAGTGATTAAAAGATTGAGGGAAATGGGGAGTAGCATGGAACTAAGGGTTTTTTCTTTTGTAGAGAGGCAAATTGGGATATGGTTGCCACAGGCTACCGTCGAGATTTAGGTATATAATGGAATGTGCTAATAAATCGGTAGCCGAAGACAACCGAGGGCAGCATGGGTTAATACATCCTTCGTGGGTAATGAGAGATTGTTATTTGTAGAGACGCGATTAATCGCATCTCTACAAATAACAATCTCTCACACTAGCGAGGTCTATGTTCCAAAAAAAACTGTCCAACAAAAAGACTTTGAAACAGGGAAGCTGAGTTCTACCCATTTTTGGTAGCCTGAAGCTATCGAGTCTAAGACTCTCTTCTATTAATAAACCCTTAGAAACCTGCGGAATTCTAAGGATAGTGAAGTGCTATTAAATCGGGCTATGCGCAGCTTGCAGCTACGCAGAATGTTTGTTTTAACTACAGGAATTTAGAAGGTTGTACTCAACTGAAACAACGGCAGGTACATAGCAATCAGGATAACTCCCACAATCAGACCTAAGAAAATAATCATTAGGGGTTCTATCATATTGCTGATCATCTTGGTTTGATGCTCGACATCTTCAGAAAATTGATGAGCTATTTTTCCAAAAAAGTGGTCAAGCTGGTTCACCTCTTCTCCTACCTTGATTAAAGAATTCATCCGGGGAGGATAAATTTTAAAGGCCTCCATACTTATATGCAAAGGCTTTCCCTGAAGAATATCAGCTTCAATTTTAACAAGTGACTCTTCTATTGGATAATAGTTAATCATCTGCCGAACCAAACCAATAGCTTTTAATAAAGGTATTTTTGAACCAATCAACAAGGTCATGGACTGGCAAAAACGCGCCAGATAAATTTTTCGAACCATTTCACCCGCTACAGGCATACGAAGTACAGCATTGGCCATAAACTTCCTGTACCAGTTCTTCTTCTTGTTGAAATATATGAATATATAAATCCCTGCCAAGATTAGCACCAAAACATAGAAGTATTCGCTCATAGCATCAGCAATACTTAAAATTAAGGCCGTTATATAGGGCAAGTCTCCTCCAAATCGTTTAAAAACCTCCGCAAACATGGGTACAATAAAATTCATCATAAAAAATACGGCAACCAGAGAGGTAAATAATACAATCCCCGGGTAAGTTAAAGCTCCGATAATCTGCCGCCTTTGCTTTAGTTTATTTTGATAATAATCAGCTAATTCCTTCAGCACAATAGTTATTTTACCAGTCTCTTCTCCAATTTGCAAACTAAAATATTCGTAAGGAGTAAATTTATTAGTGGATCTTATTGCCTCCGAAAGTGTGTATCCGGCAATGATCATCTCTTTAATTTTCAGAAATAGTTCTACATCTTTTGATTTTTTTTGCTCTCTGGCAATAAGGTCAAGCGTGGTACGAATATCAATTCCTGCTGTCAATAAGATGTGCATTTCATGATAAAATGTTTCCTTCTTCTTATCTGACAGTTTATTCCCGAATAGGGCAATATCCTTATTCAGGAAAGCAAAAACATTTTCATTACCTGAGCTTGCTGCAACTTTTTTTTGCCTTTGCTTTATTTCACTAATATTTACCCCCATGTATATCTGTTTTTGTCATTCTTACATCACTGGCATAATTTTTACTGTAACTTACCTCATAACTCTTTTCATCAACAGTGTACTCTACAGACAAACAATCAATAAGCTGATAAGGGACAAGTTTTTCTACTCCCAAATTATAAAACCTTAATGAATGAACATTAACAAAAAAGCTATCTATAACCTCTCCCCCCGTCCGCATTACCCCTCCTTCAAAAAGGCTATAATTAACCACATGATCATCATACACACAAGACATCCCATCATTTAATGAGATACTATACCGGCAGAAACTCAAATCATAAGATAATACCCTGTCCAAAGTCACCAAGGTTTCAGAATTTTTTATCCCCTTCTGAAATTTGACCAGACGTGAGTTAACCGACACTAAGGCTGTATAGGAGATAGAAATTACCACTGCGCTTAATAAAAGCACAATAATTACTTCCACAATTGTAAATGCTTTTATCATTTTCATATAATTAAGGTACCCGGACAAGCTCCTTTCTCTTTGCCAACAGCTTATTATTTTTACTATAAACCTCAATATCCATTCTCATCAAGCCATTTTGATGTGGAGAAACTTTTCGTTCTACATAAAAATCATTAAATTCTATTTGCTCATCGTAAAACGTTTTCTCATGAAGCGCTTTATTAGCACAATTATCTGCCAAATGAATAGCTTCAATTTTCCTGATATCATAAGAGGAGTATAAAACATTAATATATATCATAATACCAATACTGTAAGTTATTGCTATTATGACCATTGCAATAACCACTTCAATTAGCGACACTCCCTTTAATGATTTACTCATTATCTCAGCCATTTTACCATTCTTTTTTCGGCTATGGCAGGCAACAAGGCAGACCCTACGTAAAAATTTGATAGACCATCCAGATCAATAGTCGCATCAAACAAGACATTTTTATAAATATTGGCATAGGTCTTCAAAGTTATATTTTCACAATAAACACTTCCAAATACCTTACCCTGAAGATCCATGTAACCGTCAACATACACTTCACCCTCAATTTCAGTAGTTCGAGGAATTTTTACCATGGTTTTTTTATCATCATTGTGAATCTGCCGTGTAAATAAAACCCCTTGAATATTAACATTTTCCCCCACAAATATATAAGGGGTTTTAATTGAATATTTATTTTTTAGTAATCCTACTACTGAGGGATAATTAAGAGAGACAGAAGATCCAACCACTAAACTATCTGTAGCAAATGCCTGCAGGTTTCCTTTGAATCCATTTTCTATTCGAATATATGGAGCAACAAACACAGCATCTTCAATTATCGCATCCGATTCAATAATAATTCCCTTAGAAGAAAATACATGAACATTTCCTTTTATAAGTTTATGTGAAATACGGATAAGTTCATGATGCTCTACTCTAAATGTAGGATCAAAAAATGATATATTCAGAGAATCGGCAAAAGGTAAGGACGTCTGTGTACCTGAAACGGCAAAAAAGGATAGCAAGCCTGAAATTATTCCTTTGTCGGGAACTGGCAAATATTCTTTACTTCTTAAAACAGGTCCATGAATTAATTTTTCTCCTTCAAAATATTTATTTGCCACTTTAGTTCCTTTTACCCCATGAAGTGGCAAATAACATTTCCCTCTTATAAAAGTATTTCCTGCCAACGAAAGGTAATTATTATGATCTGCTAAATATAAAGCACAAGCTTCGGCTTTGTTTACAGCCATTCCGTATTGGAATGCTTTATAAAAACTTCTTTTTCCATTAAAAGATTTTATAGCTGCAACACGGTAAAGCCCCCAGTTATTGGTTTTAACCCAAATACTATCATTCTCTTCGTCAAACAGATCCAACAGAAACTCTTCTCCGGAAGGAAATTGTTCATCTGAAGATAGTATCAGGTTTACCGCAGAATCCGTATTTAAAAGCATCTGTTTCCTTACCAGACTATCACTAATTGTAATTCTGTGATAGTAGGCAATAAATATGACAGATCCGCTTAAAAGGCCGATAATTAAGGAAATAATAATTACTACAAAAAGGGCATGGCCTTTAAGCATAGGTTAAGTATCTTTTATATTTTCATTTTTCAGAGGAACAACTTTAAACATTTTCCTTATCCTGATTTCATCTTCTTTTTTATTCTTCTTTTTTCTTTTTTTATCCTTATTATCTTTTCCCTTCCTTTTCTTTGCAGGTTTTCCCTCAATAGAATTTTCTTTGTTAGCATCCGGTATTTGAACACCTTCATCAACAGCAGGATTAGGTAATTTTTTATTCGCTACATTTTTATGCTTTTTCTCTTTCTTAGCTCGTATCTTTTTTGTTTTAGGTAATCCCCTTTTATATCTGACCTTTTCTGAGACTTTTCCATTAGTGTAAATCCTTATCACCCCAACCTGTCGACCCTTCTTAAATTTTCCGCTTTCTTTTAAAAACCCATTTTCAGAATACATCACATATCTTCCACATTTCATTCCATTCTTCCAGTGGCTAACTTCATTATACTCCCCGTTTCGATGCCAGCTTTTCCAGGTACCCTGCTTCAATCCATACTTGATTCTACCTTTTTCCTTTAAATTTTTATTATGATAGTATTCCGCATAAATCCCATGCAACAATTTACCACTGTATCCACCTCTTGTTCTTTTAATATCTCTGGCACCATACCAATAATAAAACTTATCATCGGAAATTTTTGGCCGGCTTTCTGTCGAGGCAAGGGGAACTTCTACTGTCGAAGAATCCAAATGTACAATCACCTTCTGATGAATGGTTGTTTGAAACATCTTCTGACTTAAACATGGGAAACCCATCAGTACAGAATTTAGAAGCAGAAGCCATTTGATTATACGCATATATGCTATTTTTTAAGAAATTTACTGTATCCCTTATATTTGACTTGTATAGAATCTGTAAAGTTTTTAAGGAATATAAACTCTCCTATGGATTGTCCCTCTGAAAGCATTACCTCTTTACCCTGCAGAGAAACCAGGGCAACCTTCTTATTATTTTTTGGGTTCATAATCAATCCATGATATTTAATCTCAGACCATTCC
>JBKBXU010000134.1:0-11638 GCA_046313675.1 Cytophagaceae bacterium | reverse complement strand
CCTGCTACCGCTTTTGCCAACAAGGTTTTACCTGTACCCGGAGGGCCTACCAATAAAGCACCTTTAGGGATTTTTCCTCCTAATTTTGTGAATTTGGTTGGGTTTTTAAGAAAGTCAACAATTTCCTTAACTTCTTCCTTACCTTCTTCAAGGCCGGCTACATCAGCGAAGGTGATCTTTACTTTATTTTCTGCGTCAAATAGTGCAGCTTTAGATTTTCCTATATTAAAGATTTGTCCGCCCGGACCTCCTGAAGTAACTCTTCTCATAAGGAACCAGAACCCAAACAGAATTAAGAATATGAATCCCCAATTGATAAGCACGTTTGAAAAGTCAGAACGTTGGTCAATTTCAAAACCTATACGCTGTGCAGCATCTACACGGGCTTCCAGTTTTTCAAAATCTTCTTTAAATGTAGGGGCATCTATTATTTTAAAATAATAGTGTGGCCCCTGTGTCACGGAAAATGAAGATTTTTGATCTGTATAGTCTTTGTATTTGTCATTTTCAAGGGCTGCATCTTTCAGCGTGATCTCAACTACCTTTTCATTCATGACAAGAACCACTCTTTGTACGTCGTGGCTCAGGTACATTTCCTCAAATCTTCTCGGAGATACTTCTACGGCCGAAGAACTTTTGTTGAAAATGGTTATCCCAAAAACCATCAATAAAAGTATTATTATAATCCAAATCTGAAAGTTGGGCTTTTGGGGTGTTTTAGGAATCAGATTCTTCTTTTTTGGGCTGCTATCAGTCATTTTAATTCTGTAAAATAGGATGTAAAATATAAAAAAATCAATCTACAATTGTTATTTTGGCGTCACCCCACAATTCTTCAAGGGCATAAAATTCTTTTTTGTCTTTCTTAAAAACATGTGCCACAATGTCCACATAATCTAAAAGTATCCATTCTTTATTTGCTTTACCTTCTTTGTGCCATGGATTCTGAGATATTACCTTATGTACTTCTTCTTCAATGGAATCAGCAATGGCGTCTACCTGAGTGTCAGAATTTCCACAGCAAAGAATAAAATAATCAGCTACTGCGTTTTTAATACTCTTAAGATCAATGATTGTTATATCCGTAGCCTTTTTTTCTTTCATTCCACTAATTATAAGTTCTTTTAAAGCTACTTTGTTTTGAACAGTTTTATTCACTTTTTTATTCCCGATTGTTTAAATTAATTTAACAAAAATATAAAATAAGTTGTACAATATATCACCTGATACTTTATTCATTGGTAAAAAAATGATTTTTATGCCAATATGTCATTCTACCAATGATGTTTTATTTGATAGGTTGCAAGAGAATCATCCGGAAGGAACCATCGTTATAACCTCCAATCAAACGGCCGGTAAAGGGCAAAGAGGCAATTCCTGGCTGGCAGAGCCGGGAAAAAATCTAACTTTTTCATTATTGCTTTATCCGAAATTCCTTTGGGTTTCACAACAATTTTACTTAAATATTTCCATTTGCCTTTCTCTTACAGAGACTATAACAAAATATACGCCAAAAAAGGTCACTATAAAATGGCCAAATGATATTTATATAGAAGACAGGAAAGTTTGCGGGGTTTTATTTAATAATCAGGTTAAAGGCGATGTAATTAATTCCAGTATAGTCGGCATAGGTTTAAATGTTAATCAGGGTCAATTTCAGGGTTTTCCGGCTACTTCCCTTACCTTGGAATCTTCTCTGGAAGAATTTGACCCGGAGAAAATTTTATTTCATTTGTGCAAGAACATTGAGAGGCGCTATTTGTTACTAAGAAATATGGAGTTTGGGAAGCTGAAGCAAGAGTATTATTCTCATATGTACAGGTTTCAGGAACGTCATTTATTTAAAACAGGCCAAATTTTTGAAGGGATGATTATAGGAACGGATGAGTTTGGCAGGCTTGCGGTGGAAGTAGATGGTTCTGTTAAATACTTTGATATTAAGGAAATTGAATATATTATTTAATATCTTGATAATGGGTTTCAAATAATTTATCTTTGTAGTATAATTTATGAATTTTTAATAATAAAAAAATGGTTGAAACATATTTAAAGCATAAAGTTAAAGATATTTCTTTGGCTGAATGGGGCAGAAAAGAAATGAACCTTGCAGAGGCAGAAATGCCGGGTTTAATGGCTATCAGAAAAGATTTTGGGCCATCCAAGCCTTTAAAAGGAGCCAGAATTGCAGGTTGTCTTCACATGACTATTCAGACTGCTGTGCTTATTGAAACTCTTATAGAACTGGGCGCTGAGGTGACCTGGTCTTCTTGTAATATTTTCTCAACTCAGGATCATGCAGCAGCAGCCATTGCGGCAGCAGGCATATCTGTGTATGCTTGGAAAGGAATGACCGAAGAAGAATTTGATTGGTGTATTGAACAGACTTTGTTCTTTGGTGAGGATCGTAAACCTCTTAACATGATTCTTGATGACGGTGGGGATCTTACCAATATGGTATTGGATAGATACCCTCAATTAATAAAAGACATAAGAGGTATCTCTGAAGAGACTACCACAGGTGTTTTGAGATTACACGACAGACAGAAAAAAGGGACTCTTCCACTTCCTGCTATTAATATTAATGACTCGGTAACTAAGTCGAAGTTTGACAATAAATACGGTTGTAAAGAATCTCTGGTTGATGCAATTCGCAGAGCTACAGATATCATGATGGCTGGAAAAGTTGCGGTTGTTGCCGGTTATGGTGATGTTGGAAAAGGTTCCGCTCAATCATTAAGAGGAGCAGGTGCAAGAGTAATTGTTACTGAAATTGATCCAATTTGTGCACTTCAGGCTGCCATGGACGGTTATGAAGTAAAGAAAATGGATGATGCTGTTAAGAGAGCTGATATTATTGTTACTGCTACTGGTAACAAAGATATTATCGTTGACAGACATTTTCTTTCCATGAAAGACAAAGCTATTGTATGTAACATTGGGCATTTCGATAATGAAATTGACATGTCATGGTTAAATAAAAACTATGGTAATACTAAAAATACAATTAAGCCTCAGGTAGATTTATATACACTTAATGGTAAGGATGTAATTGTTCTGGCTGAAGGTAGATTGGTTAACCTTGGTTGTGCGACAGGTCACCCTTCATTCGTTATGTCTAACTCATTTACCAATCAGGTATTGGCGCAGTTAGAATTATGGGAGAATACGGACAAATATGAAAATAAGGTATACACACTTCCTAAGCATCTTGATGAGAAAGTAGCAGGATTCCACCTTGAAAAAATCGGGGTTGAACTTGAAAAACTTACTCCTTCTCAGGCAGATTATATCGGAGTTCCGGTAGAAGGCCCATTTAAGTCTGACGAATACAGATACTAATAACCGGTAAGCTAAGCTTACGGATAAAGCTGTTTCATTCTTTTCGCTACCCGGTAGAGATAAGGTGAAACAGCTTTTTTTTGTTACTTTTGGAGTATATAAGTTTTATCCCATATAATGCCTCAAATTTCAGTCGTAATTATTACCTACAATGAAGAAAAGAACATTGGAAGGTGTCTTGATTCAGTTAAGGATATTGCTGATGAAATTGTTGTTCTTGATTCGTATTCTAAAGATAAGACAGAAGAGATATGCAGTCAGAGGGGAATAAGGTTTTTTCAACATGCCTTTGATGGTCATATTCAGCAGAAAAACCGTGCTATAACGTATGCTTCCTATCCTCATGTTTTGTCTCTCGACGCTGATGAAGCCCTTAGTCCTGAATTAGCAGAATCCATTCGCAAGGTTAAAGATGATTGGCAGTTTGATGGATATACCATGAATCGCCTTACGAACTATTGCGGTACATGGATCAGGCACTGTGGATGGTATCCTGATAAAAAATTAAGATTATGGGATAGCCGGAAAGGCTCCTGGGGCGGTAAAAATCCACATGATCGCTATGAGCTGGTGTATGGGGCCACCAATGGCTTTCTGCACGGAAATTTGTTGCATTATAGTTATTATCACATTGATGAATTTTACAGGCAAGCTGAGAAATTCTCAGATATTGCAGCCAGGGCTTTGTATGAAGAGGGTAAATCTTCCTCTATCTTCCTGCCATTTATTAAAGCTCTTGCCAAGTTTATACGGAACTATGTGATTAAATTAGGCTTTCTTGACGGGAGCACAGGTTTTGAAATTTGTAGAATAACAGCCTGGGAGACTTATCTGAAGTATTATAAACTCCGACAGTTAAAAATGGGGAAAATTTAGCTTTCCTGATAGGCTTTCTTGCCGCTTTGTAAATTATTAACATCATTTTCGCAGCTAATTGATGTTTTATTTTGGTAGTAATGCCAGGTGAGCAGAAAGAAACTTAGGTAAAGGCATGTTCCCAGTTGATTTTCTATGGTTGCTTCAGAAATATATGAGGAGATGATGATGATGTTGATTGCAGCGAAGAGAAATTTTCCCCTACTAATGACTAAAGGATAAAAGGAGGCAATAATAAATATTGCGAGTCCCAGAATTCCCAGGCCGGAATAGATAAAGATGAACTGGTTGTGGGGTATCAGATGGTTATCATTTTCTATTTCCGGGTAATTCTGTTCATAAATATCAAAAGTTTTATTTTTTACATCTCCAATTCCTACCCCAATAAGTGGGTTGGTGTTACCTATTTCGATCCCGATTTTCCAGGATAAGAGCCTGTTTCCATCAGAGTAGTCGTTCACGTTTTTGCCCTTAACAAACCTGCCTACATCTTCCTTCATGTAAGCAATCTTGTTCTGCAAGGTTGGTGAAATGCTATACATAATAAGAGGTAAAGTAATAACTGCTGCCAAAACAGCAGTTGTTTTCTTGATATCTTTAAAGGATAGTATATATGTAAGCGACAAAATGGCAGTTGCGGAATAAAAAGCTAAAAGACCACTTCGAACCGATAAAACATGAAGAAAAGCAAAAAGAAAAATGGTCATAGCCGCTATGGTATGTCTTTCCCATTTGAATCGAAAGCCATGTTTTTGTATAAATAGATAAAGCCCGACAAATATCGCCATCGCAATCATTAGGCTGAATCTGATGTGGTTAACAATGGTTGGCAATACCTTTGCTGAGAGGTAAGATTCACTTATTTCCTGATAATTTAATATGAATAAGAATGTACTACCCAAACTAAAGCATGCTGTAAGCAGAAGGAAATAATACATGATGTTATTGAAATGTCGTTCTTTAAAAGCAGGGAATGCGCAGAAAGCCAGCGGCAGTATTAAAAAAGGTAATTTAAGGTTAAGTCGTTCCAGGAAGAAGGCTTTGTCTTCTGAATAAAGTCCTGAAATAAGGTAAATGAAAAATACAGAAGTTATGCCTATTAAGGCTTTGTTTTTTAGAAATTTATTCCAGGCTATTTTAAAATTTCCAGGTATCAAAAGCAGGCAGCCTGCGGTAATCATTCCTATGCTCATCATAGCTCGTGAAACAAACATCCCCGAGATGAGAAACAATACTGCCGATATTGCCAAAATATAATTAAGCCGTTCCTTTTTCAAGGCAGCAGGAATCTTAAAAGGCATATTTTTTGTTTATAGTATAACGTAAGGCTTTATTAAATAGCATTGCAATTTTAATTAAATTTTAATCCATTGAACCCAATAATAGAGTAGCTTACAGTCGTTATTTAACAAAAGTAAATCAATACCTGTTCTTTAATTAATACAAGAATTGAAGGGGTTGATAAATGTAGGGTAAAAATAAAATAAATAGATGCAAGAAGAAAATTTAAATAAAGATATTAATAAGGCTGACAAGGATGCTCAATTTGAGAAAGAGTTTATGCCTCTAATTGATAGCCTTTACAACTTCGCCTATAGGTTGACCCTTGATGAGGATGATGCAAATGACCTTGTTCAGGAGACCTATATGAAAGCGTATCGATTCTTTGGCTCATACGAGCAAGGGACTAACGCAAAGGCCTGGTTGTTTCGTATCCTTAAAAACAGTTTTATTAATGACTTTAGGAAAAAAAGCAAAGAGCCTTCAAAAGTCGATTATCAGGAAATAGAATCATTTTATAATTCTGATGACGTTGATGTTGATATCACAACAGACCTCAGGATTGATTCACTTCAGGAAATGATCGGTGACGAAGTTGCGAACGCTCTTAATTCACTTGCAGTAGATTTCAGAACAATTATTATTCTGTGCGACTTAGAGGGGTTCACCTACGAAGAAATGTCAAAAATTCTTGATATTCCGATTGGTACGGTTCGCTCCAGATTACACAGAGCCAGAAATTTATTGAAAGATAAATTAAGAGAATATGCTGGATTTATGGGTTATAATAATGAAAAATAGATAATATAAATAACATAAATTTTAGGCGACATTTGAACTTTTTGGTTCGAATGTCGCTTTTATTTTATATTTTCATTTTTTGAAACAAGCATATGAAGGAAGACTTTACTAATTGGAAAGAAAATAAAGTGGATAACCATAAATGCAATAATTGGGTAGGCTGTCTGCGAACATTACAAGCAGTCATCGATAAAGAAGCCACCCGGGAAGAAGAGGAAGCCTTCCTCTCACATATTGAAGAATGTATGCCTTGTTATACTATGTTCAAAATGGATCATACTATAAAAAAAGTCGTACTAAAAAAGATTGAAAAAAAGCCCGTACCGTTGTATCTTGCCAACTCAATAATGGCAAAAATTAAGAAACAATAAACATTCATGCATCAAGGCAAACTCATCATTTTTTCAGCTCCTTCCGGCTCAGGAAAAACAACCATTGTTAAACATCTTTTAAATACCAACGACAATCTTGGTTTTTCTATTTCTGCCTGTACAAGGGATCGTAGAGGTAGAAATGAAGAACATGGAAAAGATTATTACTTCCTTACACCGGATGATTTTAAGAAAAAAATTGACAATAATGAATTTGTAGAATGGGAACAGGTTTATCCCGGAGCATTCTATGGAACATTACGTTCTGAAATAGATCGTCTATGGTCTGAAGGAAAACATGTTATTTTTGATGTTGATGTAAAAGGCGGTTTAAATATAAAACAACAATATGGCGACCGCGCATTGGCTATTTTTGTTAAATGTCCTTCGCAGGAAGTGCTTGAAAAGCGTTTGCGTGAAAGGGGGACGGAAACAGATGAGGATATTTCCGCCCGATTATTTAAGGTAAACTTTGAAATGGGTTTTGAGAATAAATTTGATATAACCCTTGTCAATAATGATTTAAGAGAAGCATTGACTAAGGCTCAGCAGTTATTGGACGATTTTACTGCCGTTTAAAGTTATTTAGCAAATACCCATCTAACAACCTCTTTAATACCTGCTTTTTTACCATACATCAGAATTCCGGTTCTATATATTCTGGCAGCAAGCCAGGTGATCAGAAGAAAGCTCAATATTAAAATGACCATAGATATGATTACCTCGTGGATAGGGACATTAAAGGGCATTCTTACCATCATGATTATTGGTGAGGTAAATGGTATGTAGGACAGCCAGATTGCAAGAGAACTATGAGGGTTCTCAATAACGGTGGTTGCCATTACAAACGAGAATATTAGTGGTACAGTCACCGGTAGCATAAATTGCTGAGTGTCTGTTTCTGAATCTGCCATAGAGCCAATTGCTGCAAACATGGCACTGTATACTAAATACCCCATCAGGAAGTAAAAGAGAAACATTAGGATCATTAAACCAAAATTAATTGTTTGCAGGTGTCCCAGCATGTCATCTATTCCGGGAGTCTGTTGCAGATCATTGGTTGCAATAAAAGAGCTGGTAATTACCGTGACGGCAGCCGTCAGAGAAAGCCAAATGATAAATTGGGTCAGACTTAATAAAGCAATACCAATTATTTTACCCATCATTAATTGCAATGGCTTGACTGAAGAAATGATGACTTCAATGATGCGGTTGCTTTTTTCCTCAATCACACCCCTCATAACCTGTACACCGTAAAGAAAAATGAAGAAATAAACCAATACGGCGGATCCCAGTCCGGCAGCACTTAAAGCCCTGACATCTCTTACTTCCTCCCATTCTTGGGTAACATCTATGCTGGATAATTGTATTTTTTGTCGTATTCTGTCAATAAATTCTTCATCAAGTCCCTGTCTTTGGAGCGCATTGCGAATTAGGATATCTCCCAAGGTGCGTTCCAGGTAATTTTCATCTCTTATGCCAATTCGACCTTTTGAAAATAAGTGGATTTGAACAGGCTCTTGTGCATCCTGAAAAGGAATGTAAAGCAAGGCGTCTGATCCATTATCTATAAAATCCTGTTTAGCTTCATTTAAAGTGCCTGATATGTAATGGAAGGCTATGTGCTCTGTGTTTTCCAATTGATAGGCAAATTGGAGGCTATGGTCTAGAACAGAAATAATTTTTTTGTCCTGTGCCGTTGTGGCAAGCCAAACAGGAATGATCATAAGCAGGGCAAAAAATATCGGCCCCATCAAAGTCATCACGATGAATGATTTTTTCCGGATCCTTGTCATATATTCCCTGGAGATAATTAAAATGATCTTATTCATTCTGCTCCTTTATTTTTGAAATAAAGATGTCGTTCATTCCTGGCAAATCCTCTGAGAAAGAGACGATCTGTGTCTTGTTCATAACCTGGCTTAATAAGTCATTAACTCCTATGTCATCGCTCAGTTTAATGGTATATGTATACGAGTTTGTGTTAGTTCGGCCTTTATCCAGGATAGTAAACTTTTCTGAAAGGTTTTCCAACATTCCTCGTGCCTCCAGTTTGTATGTATTTTTATGGTAAGATTTCCTGATCTCTCCGGGTTTTCCTTCCATAATTATTTGAGCCTTATTGATCATGGCAATTTTATCACACATTTCTTCTACGGTTTCCATCCTGTGGGTAGAGTATATAATTGTGGTGCCGTTTTGGCGGAGCCTGAATATCTCTTCTTTTATCAGAATGGCATTTACAGGGTCAAATCCTGAAAAAGGTTCATCAAGGATAACAAGGTCAGGCTTATGAATTATTGTAGCAATAAACTGCACTTTTTGCTGCATGCCTTTGCTCAGGTTTTCAATGTTTTTATTTTTCCAATCCGACAGGGAAAATTTGGCAAGCATTTCATCAGCAATTTTCCCTGCCTCTTTTGCTGAGATTTCTTTCAGCCTGGCCAGGTAGACCAGATGTTCTTTTACCGGCATTTTTTTATATAACCCGCGTTCTTCGGGAAGATAGCCAAAGCGATTGATGTCTTTTTCCTGTAGAAGATTGCCTCGATAAACAATTTTTCCAGAATCGGGTTTCAGAATTCCGGTTATCAGGCGGATTAAGGTTGTTTTACCTGCTCCATTTGGCCCTAAAAGACCAAAAACTGTTCCTTCATGGATTGAAATAGATACGTCTTTTAATACCTGGTGTTGGTCGTACAATTTATTGACTTGGTTGATCTGAAGGATGTCCAATGTAATATTTTGCTTTTGAAGGTTACTTTTTCGCAATTTAAGGTATTTATAATAATATGTAGTCCAAGTCTGAGTTTTTTGTTCTTTTAGCCTAAGTTGATTTTGTAATATTGTTGTTTCTTAGAGCTTTATTTCCAATATTTTAAGTCCGATACGATATTTTTAATTGATTTGTTGTAAATTGAAAATAAATTTATGTAATTTTATATTCCTAAAATATAATATTTCTTTTATAATATTGTATTTATGTGACATTTATAGAATAGTAAGAAAACAATTCATTTTGATATGAAGAAAAACATACTTCTCCTGACTTTATTTTCTATCTTATGTTTATCAGAATCTCTGATAGCACAACCTTTTCGGTATATAGTTACCAGCAATGCTGATGACGGGGTTGGAACATTGCGAAGGGCCATTCAAGATGCAAATAATGGAAATGCCGGGGCGGCAACCGCCACCTGGGGTATACCAAGTGCTAACTGGGAAATTCATTTTGACTTACCTGATGGTAACAGAGTGATTACAGTTAATAATGCTTTGCCTGATATAAACAGGAACGGACTTCGAATTGATGCTACAGTAGCTCCCATGCCTTATGCCGGGACACCTTTAATAGTGTTAAGAAGAGGAGCCGTTCATCAAAACAACGGATTTAATTTTAACTGGGGAATTACTAATTGTCAAATAAGGGGACTTGTTATTCAGCATTTTGAAAATGGAATTCGTCTTCCAGGACAAAACAATGGTACCATCATACAGGGGAATTACATTGGTCTTACAGCGGATGGTACAGCCAGGTATATGCAGGGAATTTCCAGATCAGGTATATTTATAGAACAGCAATGTTCAAATGTTACCATAGGAGGTGTAAATCCTCAGGATCGGAATGTAATTTCAGGTTGTTTACGTCAAAATGAGAACAATGGGACGAGAAGAGGTGCCATACATATAGGACAGCAGTGTAATAACATTACTATTCAAAATAACTATATAGGTACGAACGCTGCAGGAACAGCCGCTATCGGTAATGGAAATAATGAACCGTTAAACCAGCATGGTATTTATATTAGGGAGTCTTCCACACAGGCCAACCCTGTAAGGATTATCAACAACGTCATTTCTGCTAGTGTTGGAAACGGTATATGGGCCGAGAATAATGTACAGGCCTTGTTGATCCAGGGTAACAGGATTGGTACCAACGCTGAAGGTACAGCCCCACTTGGAAACCGTGCAGCCGGTATTCGTATAGATGGAGGAAGCAATCACCAGATAGGTGGAGCAGATCTGGCGCATAGAAATATTATTTCCGGCAATGGAGGAGCGGTTGACAGCCGCCCATGTCGTGCTGATTGGTGTGGTAATCCTGTTGGTGATTTTGATAAATATGATGGTACCTTACAAGTGGGTATCTACTTCAATAACGTTACCTGGTCAAATATTCAAAATAACTACATAGGTACTGATGTAACAGGCACAACTACCCTTAATAATACCATGGGTAACTTGTATGCCGGTATTAAATTTGAGTTTGGCTCACAGAATAATACCATCGGAGGGGCTACTCCAAATTTAGGGAATATTATTGGAGGTAATGGTTTTGATACTTTTGTAGGCCCGGCAAATCAACCTCCCTATAGAGGACACGGTATTCAGCTTAGTGGAGCGAATGTTCGCTTTAATAATTTATATAATAACCGGATTGGTGTTGGCTCCGGTAATGAGTTGGTTGGAAACCGTCAGGATGGAATTTCATTGTTAGGTGCGAGAGATAATAACATTGGTGCATCCGGACAGGGTAATATTCTAGGTAACAATACCTGGGGGATTTTCCTTCAGTCGGATTTCGCTAATGCAACTACTCCAGGCCAATCTTCCAATAACATAATCAGAGGAAACTATATCGGAGAAACTGCCGACGGTGTAAACATTGGAAACGGAATTCGTACTACGCCTGTAGTCGATAATGACGGTGGCGGTATTGGGATACAGCACGGTTCCTTAAGTAATACAGTGGGTGGAGCTGCTGCCGGACAGGAAAATATTATTAGAAATAATCATAGGGGAATTGTTTTCAGGCATGAGTTCGGTACTCCAAGGCCTACAACAAACCAGATTGTAAATAACCAGATTAATAATAATGTAAACAGTGGTGTATATGTTTCTGGTGGTGCACATACAAATACCTTTACCGGGAATACCATTACTGAAAACGGTACCCATGGTATAACTAT
>JBKBXU010000133.1:0-11739 GCA_046313675.1 Cytophagaceae bacterium | reverse complement strand
AATCGTAGACTGCTTTCTTTAAATTCCTTATTTCGCTCCATACTTCTATTTTTTCTCCGGTTGCCCCTGTTCCGTCGTAGATAAGCTCGAAACTTACCGTTTCAGGATCGGTGTTTTTAAATGAATTATCAGAAGCGATCTCGTTGGTAGCTTGTTCTGTATTATATTTTATAGAATAATCATGTTTCAAACTGGAAGGGTTGAACATGACGGTATATGTTTCCGTTGACCCACCGTGATCGGGTTCACTGTAGGTCTGGATGGTTAATTTTTGGAGTTCTGCAGCATTCTCGGGCATACTATCTTTCTGATTTGGTTTCTAAAATCTCCAGGACTTTATTTACACACTCCTCAATAATTTTTTTTTGATCAGGCATAATGGATAAAGACTGCTCCTGCACTTCTCTTCGACTTGGTTCATTGACCGTTATTTTCACAAGCAGTTCTTTAATTTCAATTGCCATCTTCAGTTAATTCAAATCTTTTGTAAACCAGTTCAATGGTTTCAACCACAATTTCATTTTTCATGGAATTAAAATTAGACACCGACCATTTGACGGGGTAGGCATCTACTATTGACCATGCCATGATGGTTTGTTTTTCTTCATCCAGCAAGCGGATAAGTAGATTTTTGGTACTTATTTCTGCGGTAAGCCCCGAATCCAGAGTGGTTCTACACCAGTTTCCAAGTTTAGAATTTTTGCTTACCAGACCTCTTTTTAAAACAAGGTTAGGATATTTAGAAGGAAGGGGGAGACGGTACGCATACCGATTCTCCCCGCCTTCTTTTAACTCTTCTGTAGGAATTTCAACCGAAATGCCTGCTACGTCCTGAAAACTTGCATCTGTCTTGGCAGATGCTTCATCTTCTTTAATTTCCTTGGCAGTAGCATTTTCCTTCGGTTTGTCCAGAATCTTAACTTCAAAGAAAAAGCCCAATGGAGGATAATACATAGGATCTTTTGGATCCTTTTCGACCGTCTGTTTTTTGTTTAACTTTTTGTCAGCGGTTGCCTTTGCCTTGCTTTTAACCACTTTAGTCGCCTTTTTAATGGGCGCTTTAAGTGCTTTGGGTGGCTTAGGCGGTTTAGGAGCCTTGGAAGCAGTTTCTTTCTTAACTTTTTTCGCTACTTTCTTGGCTGCCCTTGTACCTTCCTTTTTGGCTTTATCCTTATCCATCAGAACCTATTCCTTATTCGTAAGAAACTTCAAATCCTTCGTGAGCGATCTCAATAGATTCTATAGCTACTTCGTTCGCATCGGCTTTAAGATCCGGACCAGAAATTTTTACAGGGAATGCCCTGTTTACAGTCCATACTACTACCGGATTTTGCTCCTCATCAAGAAGTTTGATGGTAATAGTTTCTCTTCTGTCAGAGTTTGTCTGTACATCAGTAAACCACTCCCAGAAAGAATCGTCACCTCTGAAGATACCTTTTTTCAAGGTAAGTGTTCCGTGCTTTTTAAGTCCTGGAAGTTTAGAAGTAACATACATTGGGTCGTTGCCCGCTCTGTATTCAATGAACTGAGTTTCCATGGTTAATCCTGTAACCTCCTGGAACCCGATATCATTACCGTCCCACTCAACTTCGAAATGGAACCTGGGTATTGGCCATAATTCTTCTGCCATAATTGTATTTATTAAAAGGTTTTTTTAAAAATTGATTTTATAAAAATTCAGGTTAAAAATTAAGACTGCTGCATTTTTTGTTCAAATGTAATTACAATGAATTCAGCAGGTCTGGAAATAGCAACTTTAACGCTTATTCTCATGATACCATCAAGAATATCATTTGGAGTCATTGTGGAGCCAAGTCCAACCTGAACTTCAAACGCATCGGCAGGAGTCAATCCAACCAATCCACCGGCTCTCCAAAGGTCATTAAGGAAAGCATTGATCATACTTTTCATTAATACCCAGGTAGCTGCTGTATTAGGCTCGTAAACATATGGCTTCGCTGCATATTTCACCGATTGCTCAATGTAAATAAGGGTTCTTCTTACGTTGATGTATCTCCAGTCTTTGCTGTTTCCATCAAGCGTTCTTGCACCCCAAACCTTGGTTCCTTCACCTACGAAAGAACGGATTGCATTTACAGATTTTCCTGTAACTGTTACGTTAAGGTCTTCCTGATCTTCGTGCGTTAGTTTTACAACCGGAGAAACTACCGTAGCATACGATACGTTAGCCGGCGCTTTCCATACACCTCTTGTAGCATCTACCATAGATATAATACCTGCGATACCACCACTTGGAGGAAGGATGTTTAACTGACGATTGATTTGAGTCAAAGCTTTTTTAAATGTTGGGCTTACTACCTGTAAGGTTTGAGTAAGGCTTTCTACATTAACACCGCTTTGTCTTAGTTTTTTAACTTCATTTTTAATTTCATCTGCTTTTTTAGGAGTGTCGGAAGTTAGTTCAGCCTCTTTGTTAAGAAGTTCTTCTAACAGATCAAGATTAGAAATACTGTTGAAGTTTAGTTCATCTCCCTGAACAATGGAAGTATATACATATGGGTAATATGCTGCACCGTAAGCAAGGAAGTTCGATCCTACACCTTCTCTGAAACGAGTGATAATATCTGTATTATCATAGGTTCTTGCAGAGCTGCCATTGTAAACATCAAGTAATGCTACGCGGCTTCTCATTTTGAAACCACAATGCATCAACATTGCCTGCTGAAGTGCAAAGCAATCAGCTTCAGCTAACATTACTGCTTCAGGAATTACAACGATGGTTGGCTCGTCTTCCATGATCAGCGCATTTAAACCAGCTTCAAGAGCTTTTTTGGTAATCTGATTTACCTTTCCACCGGCTCCTTCAGGAGAACCTGCTGTTCTTTCAGGAACTGCAACTTTATTGTCTTTTGCTCCTTTTTCGTCTTTTGCAGATTTGTCATCTTTTGCAGCTTTGTTCTCGCCACCTTCAGCAGTAGTATATGCACCTACCGTAGTGATGTAACATGTGCTTCCGCCGTTCGCAAAGAATAAACGGATGCTGTCATAGAAAATAAATCTTGAGCTGTTATCAGGAACAACAGTGTAAGGTTTACCATCCACTTCAAAATCATATCCTCCGGTAGTATTAGTACCTTGTTGGATACGGAATGAAGATTGGAAGCCTGTTCCAAACGTACTGTGGAACTCGGCCAGGGAAGTGATTCTTACCGGTTTGTTGATTAAAGATTGCCCACCTTTAACGGTTTTCTCTGTGTATCCTATAAAAGCCGGTACGGCTGTAGGAATACCTGCCACAGAGTTGCCAAAAGCGCTCTTTTCTTCAATGTAAACACCGGGAGTCGCTAGATTTTGTGCCATAGGTTTAGTTGTTAAAAAAAATTAAATGTAAACGATTATTTCAGAAAAAATTTTTGAATCTATATTACGTGATTCCGGCTTTATGACCTCAAATGAAGCCGCCGGTAATCGGTTGAGAATAGTTTTGGCTGCCAGGCCTGAATTATTCTTTAATTGAAATTTATAAGATGATACCTCCTGTATCGGAATCCTTGTTTCGGAAGTAAATACATATGCTTTTTCCCCATTTGCCATTGTCACTTCCTCCGGGTTGGAAAAAGTTACTTCCTCGCTTCCTGTATCAATGGAGGAGGACTTCAACGAATTACTGTACTTCGGCACTACAAAATATTTCCAGAAGGTTTGTCGCTCCCTGAAGAATATTTTGTACCTGAAGGTTGGAATGGTGTTTTCCTGCTCAATACTTTTTATTATGCTTTCTTTTAGCTCTGAGAGAGAAAGGCTGACCAGTGCTATTGGTTTTAGAGCTTCATCATCTCCTGTATGGACAAAGGTCTTCTTTTCTTTGCCGTCTTCCATAAGAGTATACTTTCCCGGAAGGCTATGTTGAAGGTCTATAAAATGACGCTCTTTTCCTGAGTCCGTATAAACCCACTCGCCATTTTCCGAAACAATGCTTACCTGGCTGTTTGCTGATTCAGCCTGGTATTCGAAAACAGGGTTGAAAAGAGGATACATGTATTCCGAACCAGCAAAGGGTTCTTTATGAAGAAGTGTTTCTTCCTGAGTATTTCCCTTATTTGAGTGATTGCTGAAAAAAAGGATCTTGTTTGTGCTTTCCGTAGGCAACTCTGTATAATTTATAAAATAATTATTTGCAGAATATACCTTAAAGTTAAACATTATCTTCTCATCATAGTTATTGAGGAAATAGAATAACTGCTCGGTTCTTTCGGAATCTATAAATGCACTTATTCCACCGTCTTCAAGTTTCAGTGTCAGGCCAAGTTTACGCAGAATAGCCTGTCCTTCCGGAGTCATCTTAATTTTGACACCATGGTAGATGCTGTCTGAAAAAAAGCTGTGCCGAAGGCTAAGGCTAAAAAGTGGACTATATCTGAAACTAAGATTTAACATTTAAAAAATTTATGATACGTTGGATCCAAAACCGCTTAATGAAGGAGTTTCACCCCTGAAGTTACCTTCTTGAATTTTAACCATCTTGATTTTATATAGTATGCTGGGCATGTATTTTCCGCCGAGCACCCCCCAGAGGAAACTGAGGCCCTGAAGGTCCTGATTCACGATTTCAAAAGTTATTTTTTCGACGGATGGATCCAGGTCAGGTGTATTATATTGATTCATGACATTGTTGGCCTGAAAAAAGCTCAACACGGCAGATAAGAATTTTAGTGATTCCTCATAGTTGTTTTCTCCGAAGTAGGATGAGAACAATACAAAAAGATTAACATTTACCGGAGGGTTCATGCTTCCGGAAGTTGGACGCAGGTTTATTTTCTCCTGTTGAATATTAACCAGCGTCATTACTACCTTATCACCTTCAGTAATGGCCATACTCCCATCCTGGTTTACTATGTTTGATAGTAATACCTTCTCTTCATCAAAGCCGAAACGGTTTTTCAGATACTGGTTAAGAGACTCTGAAATGGAATACAAAACTGAATATATCATAAAAACTGAGCAAAAAATCGGGCTCAAAAAATTAACTGCGTTGAAAGTTTAAGGCCCCAATTTATTAATAATTTTCTTTAAGGCAAATCCTTTTCTGTTAAGAAATGCCTGCTGTACAATAAAAACATTATACATCCTACCACAAATCCTCCAATTAGCCAGGCTACTTCCCGAAGTGCCAAATATTTCAGCGCAATAAAGATCAGGGCAATAGCCAGGATGATAAACAATGTTAATGTGCTTTGAATGAGCAGTTTGGATACCCGACGTAAACGATAGCCGTACCTGTAAATCATCAGGAAGCCTACAACACTTATTCCAAAAAAAGCTCCGAATATAGTTACTAAAGGGCGAGGGTTGGTTAAAAGTGTTTTTGGATTTCTGATCATCCTCATGGCAAAGCCAAACAACCGTCTTCCTGACGGCGTTTTGCCACTTACCTTCGTACTTGCCTCTAATACTTCTTTGACTTCGGGTTCTTTGATGGCAAATTTTTCTGCCAAAAGCTTCCATAGTTCTGTGTAGCCATTGTCATAACCTAAAGCCCAGATTCCTACCCCTCCTAATTTCTTTGATTTGACCCAGTCATACTTTTTAGCGAGTGACGTACTGTCTTCAAACCAGATTTGTCTGTAGCGGTTGTTATTATCCCGGTACACATAGAAGCGGCTTTGACTTACATCATCTTCATTTCCGGCACCCTTGCCAAACTGATCCATGATGTTGCGATACATCGGGTAACGTATAAACTGCTTGGCTTTAGACGGAAACATAAGGTCCTCCGTATGCCATTCAGCCCCATAGTATGGAAGGCCCATAAGCAATTTGGTAGATGGAACTCCGGATACTAAATATTCTGCCAGTGACCTTTCCAAGTTAAATTCCCACCAGATGTTGCCACTTGAGATAGGAGCGACAGGGCCGGCAACCCGGCTGGTTTGTCCGTGGAATTCATAGCCCATTATAACAAACAGGTCGACGTAGTTTTTTAAATTCCGTGTATCGAAGGCATTGTCAAAATCAAATGCCGGAAGTGCCATGGTAACTAAGTAATCTTTTCTTGCGGCCTTTAACCTTTCTGAAAGATCTATGATGAAATTAGTGAGCTTATTTCTATCCGCACCGCTGACATTTTCAAAATCAATATTTACGCCATCGGCATTACGTTCACGGAGCAATGTAATAAGCGTATTAATAAAAGTTTTTTGTGCGCTTAAGTTGGAAAGGAAAAGATTGTTGTTTTTGCTCCCAAAATTTGTAACACTAAGTACCACCTTGCAATTATGCTTGTGGGCAGAATCTATAAGAGAAGTCGTGCTCCATTGGTGGATGGTTGTATATTTTCCTGTAAGGGGGTCTAATTCATAGGAAAAATAAGCGACCGTAGAAAGCAGGGAGAAATTGTAGCTGTTGTAGGAATTTCCCATCCAGTAAGGATGCCATCCGAACACATGTTTTGTGGAATCCAGCTTGTGTTCCTCTTTATAAACATTATCGTCCCGGATCAGAAGTAGTTTCTGCCATTCTTCTTCAGAGAACTTTGCCCCATTTCCGGGTGCCCTTTTTTTAACTAATTGGTTGCGGTCTTTAAAGTTTGATTTTTCTTTTTCTGCGTATTCGGCAGGATCATCAAAAACTTCGTCCAACATTGGACGCGTCGTATCCGCCTCCATCATGAGGGCACGTTGGGCAGCCCTAAGCTCGGCTTCCTGTTGTTCTTTTTCTTTAAGGCTTTTTTGTTTGCCGTCAACGAGATCTTCTATTTTATTTTTTATGCTTTGGGCGTGAATAGCCGGAGCAGTAAAATAAAACAGACAAAACAACAATGTTAGTATTCGGAAAACTGGTATTAACTGGCAGAACATTTGAAATAAATGTAAGGATTAAATAGCTTCTGATTTTTTCAGAGTTCAATAATAACGAAGAATGTAATTTTTTTAAAGAAAAATTGAGATTTTTTTTTCAAATTTGTACATCTTAAACCAGTAAAATACTCAAATTATAATAATATGGTTTCTCAGTATAATTATACCATGAAGATTTTCACATCAGCTCTGTTGGTATTTTCTTTGTTGTTCTCCTCCACCACTTATGCCGGAAGGAAAGACAGTGCCACTAACACCAAAGAACCTGCTCCGAAATTCAAGTCACTGAAAGCTAGTTATGCGGGAAAGACAGCAGCAGGCCATTCCTATAAAATGTATGCTGTACAGTGCAAAAACCAATGGGCTTTTTTGATCAGCGACAGCCTTGGGTACTATACCATGCTTCAGGATCACAAGAAAAACGATCCAATGGAAACCAGTGATTTCTTTTCTACTGGTGTAGCTAAAATTCTTGAAAACGGGCTGTACAAAAAGGTTGAGAAAAAGAAGAAAAAGAAGAAGATGGATTTGGAAATGACTTGTTATTATAAGCTAAATTCCAAAGGACGTAAAATTTACAAAGCCATTGTATATTTGGAAAACCAGTCTAAACTTTCGGCCCTTCCAGCCGGGGTTGACCTGAACGAATATGAGCGTAAGCTGGATGCAGCCGAGGCTAAAGAGCGAAGAGCAATGAACAGGCTGAACAGAGCGAAAAGGCTTGAAAAAAAGCTAAAGAAAACAATGAATAAGTTTTAAATTTCAAAATAAATTTAGAAGTTTAAGTGTTTTATTAATCATGAATTCGATGGTTGATAGACCTGTTTTAATTCAATGTTCTATGACCATAGACTGATTTTTTACTATGAAAATACATAAACCAGCTTCAGCCCCTCAGCAAATTTTTCAATCCAATGAAAATCAAAATGCTGTTCAGAAGAAAAATACGCCGGCACAAATGACGGAGCTTCCTGAGGAGGAAGAACTTCAGATGAAGCCCGATCCATTACAATTTGTGGGCGTTGCAGATGAAGAAGAACTGCAAATGAAGAAGAAGCCTATGCAACTTATGGGAGATGTAGAGGAAGAAGAACTTCAAATGAAAATGAAGCCCATGCAAATGATGGGTGACGTGGAAGAAGAGGAGTTGCAGATGAAACCCATGCAGATGATGGGCTATGATGATGAGGAAGAACTTCAAATGAAGCCTATGCAGATGCAGGGATATGATGATGAGGAGGAGCTTCAGATGAAACCTATGCAAATGCAGGGTATTGAAGAGGAAGAAGTTCAGATGAAGCTGAAGCCCATGCAATTGTATTCGGCAGAACCTGAGAAGGTTCAGATGAAAAGCGACAGCACCACTAAAATGCCGGAACATGTTCAGGCAAAGATGGAGAGTTCTTTTGGGACAGATTTTTCTGATGTAAATATACATACCGGAGAACAAGCCAGCTCTGTTGGCGCTTTGGCCTATGCCCAGGGCAACGACATACACTTCGCCCCAGGCCAGTACAATCCAGAAACACAAAGCGGACAGGAACTCTTAGGTCATGAACTTACCCATGTGGTACAACAAAGACAGGGTAGGGTGCAAGCCACTACCCAGGCCAAAGGGTTGGCTGTTAACGACGACCCGGCATTGGAGCATGAAGCGGACGTGATGGGGAAGAAAGCGGCAGAGGGAAAAGTTGCTGAAGTGGCTGGGAAGGGGAGTGGGGTGCAGAGGAAGGAAACAATAACAGAAGATCAAGTATTAAAAAATCTAGAAAATCGTTCAAAAGGAGCAGGGGAAAAATCTACACTTGATCCTAGCCAAGATCAAGAAATTGCTAAAAGTTTAGCTGATTCAAACTTTAGCCCAATTGGAAAGCAAAGTTTTGGAACCGATTTGGTAGACAGTTTGAACGATGAACTTGATTTAATTTTCACGAGTAGGAAAGCTGGAGAAAAGGCTGCTGTAACAGGTATTGAATCATCGATTAAAGATGAAAAAGAAAAAAAAGATTTTACTAGGAGTTGTATAATAGCTACAATATCTATTTTAAATGCATGGGCACCTATAGTTGCCTCCGCCACTACTTCAGCTATTGAATCAAAAATGTTGAATCGTTTGGAAAAAACGATGCCATCAAATGTAAAAATTAAGGAAATCAAGCTTCCTGCGATAGCACAGTCAATAAAAGATTTTGGAAGTTCTACATTAAGAGGAGCAATAGTGTCGACAGCAACTAGTTTGAATTCATTATTAAGTAGTAACTCAGCAAGTGCCTCAGCGGAAATTGATAAGTCCAATAATGAGCTTTTAGAGAAGAGTAAATATGCAGCTACCCATTTAACTCTACAAGCCTCTCAAAAGTTTAAAGAAACTCCTTCAGAAATTTCTTCACCTATTGAAATAGGTTTGTTGGCAGCAGAAATTAAAAGGGCAACAATGGAAACGATTTTCCCACATTATTCAAACTTTTTAAGCAACAACATAAAATCAACAGGAATTCAAGAAAAGGCTAAAAAGGACTTATTAATGAAAATTATAACATCGGCAGGAACAATAACCAATGGTGCTATTGAAGGGAATAAGAAAAAAAGTGGTAGTAATTATGTAAAGCATGCAATGAGTGCTTTAGGCGGGGATCAAGCATTTATGGATGAACTGGGAAACAACCAGGCAGGGAAATTTGCCTTTTCAAGCCTTCAATCTACCTTAAGTCATTGGGGGTTAATGCCAAATTTATCTGATGAGTTTTGGAAAAAGTTTACATCAGGTGAAGATATATTTGATAATAGCTGGATAATTTCATTAAATCTTGTCAATAAAGACATGTTACGCGATAAGCTATTCTTTGATCCTATTAAAAGAGTAATGTCTCCTTCAAATTACCATTATGAATCAAAAGGAGGGCCTATTAAAGAAATGCAAAACAAGTATAGCACTTATGTTAAGCAAGAATGGTATGAATGGCCTGCTGGAGGATCAATAATGAAGTATCACTTTGATTTTAATACTGTTAATTTTGAAAACATAAAAATTACAACAAATGCATCAAATTTTAAAACCGCAATTCTTGCAGGGAAAAAAATACAAGAATTTAAGGATTATGAACTTTCTTTCTCAACCAAAGGGACGGTTTTAGTTAAAAAAGAAGAAAAAAGAGTAAGTCGTGGAGATCTTAATCCTAGAGGAAATATCATTAATTCATTTTATCATGATATAACGGGAAGTGGTAATAAAATACTTATCATTCCATAAAAAATGAATACATTTAAATTAATCATATTTTACCATCTCCTTTCAATTTTTCTTTTAAGTTGTGAGATTAATAAGAAAGTAGATTTTCCATATGTAGAGGAAAGGAATCAGGGTTTGGTGGGAGATAAAATCACCTCCTTGGAAGTCTCTCCTGCAGATAGTGGTACCTGGGTTCTTAATGGCCTTAAGAGGGTTTATATAACCAATAATTATGGGAAGAACTGGAGGCAGTTAGAGCAGCCCTTTGGTGAATTCATGGGATATTTTAGTTTTAGCAAAAACGGTGATCTTGTATACTTTGAAGGTGGGAAAATTGCTATCCAGGACAATGATGGCAAGTTTATACCTCAACCCTTGCCTTCTGGTGATAATGTTGATCACTTTTATAGAGATTCAAATAATGTCCTTAATGTAATTGTTAAAACGCAGGAAAAAAAGTTCTTTATAAGAACGGTTGAAAATTTAACCTATAATATTAATCAAATTACTGAGGATGAGTATTCTGGCTTAATACATCAAGTTTGGTTTGAACGAGAAGTTAAGGCAGCAGATTCGACCTTCGTTGATTTCGCCGGGGGGCATATACTTTTATATACTGATTCAACAACAAATCCTGTAAAACGGATGAATGGCATAAATAGACCAGGAATAGAAGGTCTTCTACAATCCGAGAAATCTCCAGATATTGTTTTTGCAATTCAAAGAGGTAGGTATGCATTAAACACCCTTTTCAATATGTACTATTTATATAAAAGTGAAGATTTTGGGAGAAGTTGGGTATGTATAGATAGTTCGGAAAGTTGGTTTGTGTTTCGTGAAAGAAATCAGTTAAAATATAGTTATGCTCAAAAGTTTTTATTTAGAGAAAAGGAAAGAAGAGGCTTTTATACTTTGGACAAGATTTTTGTAAATGACTCTCTTAACCTTAGCATGGATGAAGGCTTGGTATTAGAAAATATAAAAGACTCTAGTACTATTGTCATTATCCCCACTGATTATCCAAACTATTATTATGATTTTCCAAATATTAAAGGACCAACTGGTCTTCCATTATACCTTCCTAAAATAGAAAATGATACTTTGAAGCTTTTAGTTGCAAGCCTGGACGGAGGAATACTTTTTTTTAAGAAAAGCTTGAGAGGTCAGTAATGGTTTTTTGGATTAGTGGTTGGCAGTAGAGCATTTTATGCTTGAATTCATTTTATCGTTCCTTTTACGTCATTTCGCTGACGTTTCATGCCGATCAACCAATGCATACTGCCAGAACGACCTTGCCGGACTTGCGAGGGGCTTAGTGAAGCCACAGTTCCGGCATCTGTTGGAGGTAACGAAATAATGATGCGTAGCGAAGTCGTCATAGAAGGATGTTCGATCGGGCATTTACCACTGCCAGTGGCCGACAGATCCCGGAACAGGTTCGGGAAGGAGGCTAATTGGAAGTTTTGTAATAGTCAGAGCCCAAAGGACTGAGGGGTTCTGTCTGTTCTAACCACGGAGGAACACAGAGTTTAACACGGAGTTGCGATAAAGCGCATTTGAGGTTGATTTTTATGTTTCTATTCCGGGGGATCCTTTCACCTTATGCAAGATGCTGTGGTTTGTGTGCTAAGGCATATAAACCAAAAACCTTCATAGGTCAACATAGTTCTAATAATGTTATGATGTCAGTTC
>JBKBXU010000132.1:0-11777 GCA_046313675.1 Cytophagaceae bacterium | reverse complement strand
CTTCTGGAACATTGATAAAAATTAAGCAATCCACATAGGAGAAAATCAGGCTGATGGATCAGTTCAACACTGCATTCATGCTGGGTCGTACCGACCACACGAATGCTTAGTTATTGTGGGTAGTGGACTTTTATCAACCTCCCACTATTATAATTTTAGTTCTCAACTTGCGCAACAACTCATTTTTTTCAAGTCTGTTGTAAATGACATTGCAGCCAACCTAATCCCTTCTGAAAGTGTTAGATAAGGGTGAATTGTTGAAATTATCTCTTTTACTTTTATTCTATATTTTATTATCAAACTTAATTCCATTGCCAATTCGCTGCCTTCGGGTGCTATTATCCTTGCACCTAAAAGTAGGTCTGTTTCAGGATTTCGTATTAGTTTTATAAACCCACGTGTGTCAAGGGCAGCAATACTTCTTGGAATTTCAGTCAATGCCAAATTAGTTGTTTCGAATGGGATATTTTTTTCTTTAGCTTCATTCTCGTCCATACCCACACCTGCAATTTGTGGATCAGTAAAAACTACCCAAGGCAAAGATGAATAATCAACTTTCTGTTCTGCCCCCTGAAAAGCATTTCCTACGGCAATTCCCCCTTCATATGCTGCAGTATAAACAAATTGAGGAAAAGTATTCACATCGCCAATTGCATAAATATTCTGAATTTTAGTTTCTAATTTATCATTGACTTGAATAAACCCTTTTTTTGCCGCATCAATTCCTATGTTTTCCAAACCTAAATTTTCTGTGTTTGCCTTTCTTCCTGTGGCTATTAGTAAATGTGTGAAATAAACTATTTGGTCATCAAGATTAACTTTTACATTTTCTTTTTCCTGCTCAACGCTTTTTACAGAAGAATTGGTTATGATTTCAATTCCTTCGTTTTTTAAATGCTTCGTCAGTTCATCAGTTATATCTTTTGTTTCGGTTGAAAGAATTCTGTCAGCCATTTCAATAACCGTTACTTTTGAGCCAAAACGATTGTATGCCTGCGCTATTTCCAAACCAATGTAGCCACCTCCAATTACAGCTAAAGATTTTGGCAGTTCTTCCAAATCAAATAAAGTGTCATTGGTCAGATAAGAAATATTTTCAAGTCCTTCGATGGGCGGAATTGCAGTGGTTGAACCTGTTGCAATTATTATTTTAAGACCTTTAAATTCTCTGCCATTTACGTTTATGGTGTTTTTATCCTGAAAACTTGCAATACCTTCAACTACCTCAACATGCTCCAAATCATTTAATAAGTCTAAATATTTTTTTTGTTGCATTTCTGCTACTAATTTCTTTTTCTGCTGAATAATTTTTTTAAAATCTACGTCAACACCTTTTGGTGAAATGCCTTCAAAAGCTGAATAAGAAGAATGGTAAATACTCTCTGCTGCACGAATTATAAATTTAGATGGTACGCAACCAACATTTACACAAGTTCCGCCCAAAGGCAAGCCACCATTTATTAGTAGTGTATCAAGTTTTATTTCATTCGCTCTGATTGCTGCCGAAAAAGCAGCGGAACCACCACCGATTATAATTAAGTCAAATTGTCCCATATCCTTCAATTATAGTTTATATGGTAACCAAATGTTAAGCTTGAAGTTTTTTTTAAATGTCATAAAGTATAATTGGATTGAATTTCGGTCTTTTTTCCATTACCCACAACGTGTGGATACACGCACCCTATTTCGCATAACACCACAAAATGGCTGGATATGCGAAGTCTATTGCGTATATTTTTCTTTTAAGTAAAGCATATTATTTCACTTTTCAAACATTTGCCTTTTCAAAAAAGCGTAGAGGTGAGCCTGTTCCGTTGACAAAACCTCTGCTGTAAGAGGGAGGGGGTTAGGGAGAAAGTTTGGGGGCTAAAGGAAAGAGCCCCGTTATGCTCTGCCGCCTGCGCCAGGGATAGTAGCGGTACCCCGCAGTAGGGAGGAGGCTTTTTTTGCGGGAGGCACGAGGAGTACAAGCGTATGAGCCCGGCCGGCGCCCAAAGACCTTTACTTTATTTTCTCCAAAACCTCCCCGGCAAAATCACCTAACGATGGATCTCTGGCGCCCATAAGCAGAATTACATCTCCGGGTTGAAGAATTTTATTGATCTCCTGCGGCAAATTTTTCCGATCTTCTATAAGCAGGGCATTTTTTCCTTTGGCTTTTACAGCATCTGTTACGACGCCGGAAGTGATGTCTTTGTTAACCGTGCCTCCTGCATAATATACATCCGAAAGCAATAAATAGTCCTGTTCACGCAATGTTTCAGCAGATTTTTCCGAGAGCTCTTCGTGCATGAAACGTAGGGGCCCATAGCCATGGGGTTGAAACCAGGCAAACACTCTTTTGCCAATCAACTGGCAGCTTTTGATGGCTGCGGCAACTTCGGCAGGGTTATGGGCGAAATCATCAATTACATATACGCCGTTCTTCTCCCCGACAAACTGCGTCCTCCTGTAAATGCCTTTATAGGTCTTCATGGCTTTTGCAGCATCTTCAATGGAAACTCCCACAGCGGAAGCGACTGCTACGGCGGCTGTGGCATTTTCCATATTGTGCTTTCCTATTACAGGAATGTAAAAAGGGATATTATTAATAGAGAATTGAATGCTAAAACCTTCCTGCTTAAAACTCCCTGCCAGAAAACCGGCATTGTTTCCGGTACCGAAGTCCTGGGCAGGATTATGGGATAGTTTCACCGCCAGCCGATCATTGCGGTTGACGATAAACTTGCCTCTTGTGTTCTTTTTGAAGGTTTCAAAAAGCTGTATCAGCTCATCATATTCCTTATGGTCTCTGTCAATATTCAATACCACCCCTATCTCTGGAATATAGTTTACTATAGACCCGTCGGACTCATCGGATTCGATAACAAGCCAGTCGCTCTCCCCTACCCAGGCATTTCCGGGGAGGCCTTTTTTCTGAAGAGCTGTCAGCCCTGCCCCTGTCATCAAGGATGGTGAAATGCCGGATTCCTTTAGTATATGAAAAACCATTGCAGTGGTGGTGGATTTTCCGGAGGTGCCTCCAATAGCAATGGTCTTTTTGGCTGCGGAAATGGCAGCGAGCAATTCCGAACGTTTAAGGATGGTAATACCCGAATGAATGGCTTTCTGATATTCAACATTGCTTTCTTCTATGGCGGTTGAAACTACCACCACCTGCGTTTCGGAGGTAATCCCGGAACCGTCCTGGTAATGGCACTGGATCCCCATTTTTTCGAACTGCTCCTGAATAAGCATTTTATTGTCCTTGGCAAAAAGGCGATCAGATCCGGAGACTTCCTTGCCAATGCCCTTCAGGTATTGGGCAATGGCACTCATACCTGTGCCTGCAATTCCTACAAAGAAAAAATTATTGCTGTTATGTATATCGAAATTCATAAGTGATAGTTCTGCGGTGTAAAAAATCTTGTGCTAAGTTAAAGAGATTTGAATAAAATCATAGGTGTAGAGATGATTTAGATATCTGAAGTTCTTCTATCCCTAATTTGTAACTAAAAAAAAGATTTTTTTCTGGAAATTAAATTTTCTTGTTCTAAGGTATAAATAAAAAAAGAGGCTGTCAGCCTCCTTTCATTTATTAGTAAAAACATTTACTGTTTCATCAACTTTTTCCGGATAACTTCTTTTCCATCATTCAATTCCATAAAATATAAGCCACTCTTAAGTTCACGAGTATTTACAAGAAAATGATCGCCTTCCTGAAAAACCTGATTAAGGATCACCTTGCCGTTCAGATCATATAATCGCACCGTTAGAATGGAAGTATTCTTAAGACTAACATTAATGACGTCATTGAACGGGTTTGGAAAAACTTCAAGGTTTGAAGCTCCGGATAAAGTCAGGCCAGTATTGATATCTGTAGCAGAATCGTCCTTGTCTGTTTCCGAATCATCATTTTCAACAATAAATTTAGTTACACTCTTCATTACTATTGAACAAGATTCATTATATATATCATAATTTACCAATCCGGAAGCAATGTCATTATAGCCATCGTAAATTTTATTTTCAATAGTGGTAGAGTCACTAGAACACCAGCAATTACCATTTAATGGCATATCAATAGGGCCAATGTTTTCAATGTTAAATTCACTATTATTACAGAATTGATTACTTGAAATCCGCCCTCTGGCAACTACTTGACTCAAGTGGAAAAATCTTACTCCAATTTGATTATTGAAAACACGATTATCTTTCATTTCCGCATCACTCCATGAATTAACCAGAGCCACAATATTTTGCCTTAGCTCACACTCTTTAACCAAACCACCGCTAATATTAAAAATCCCTATTGAATTATCTACAAATTGGCTATTGTAAACATTTTGAGGATACTTTAGTCCAAAAATATTATTAATAAATTCACTGTTTCGAACATTCCGAATATGGATTCCCCCTACACTATTAAATTCAAACAAGCAGTTCTCAACATCAATATTATTCCAGTAAGTGTAATAAACCCCATAATTATTCTTATTAAAAGTGCAGTTACTAATAGTAACATCATTATTGACCCGGTATATGCTTAACGCTTTCTTAAATTTTGAAAAATTGCAATAAGAAATTTCTATGGTAGCTGTTGGATAGTCAACGGTAAGCCCATACTTTTCCGATTCATAATCAAAGCGCATAAAAGGCAAAGAGTCAATTAAAATATCGTGCTCTGTAGTTGTAAATATAATTCTATCTTCACTTGTACCATTTGCAACTAAACCACCCCTTATTTCCAAAAAATAATCGTCCTGAAAGATTATTTCAACTCCCGGTTCAATGGTAAGATTATACTCAGGAAACACCACAATATCCCCAACTACATGGTAAGGGCTCTTTTCCTTGGTTAGTGTACTGTCTTTATATATTCCGCCCTGAATCTCTGTTTGGGCAAAAAGGTCGAAGGTAATCAACAACAATAACGAAATGGTTGAAAAATATTTCATAGTCATAACCTGGTAAAAAAATAATAACTTTCTAACAATAAGGACTCAAATCTAAAAAAAATAAAAAATATTTCCTATAAAAAATTACAACCAGGTTATCAATCGGTCTCCGCTAAAAATTTGCACCTGGTTAGTTTTCCAAACTATTTTTCCACCTTCACACCTCTCTTATTAAGAACACAGCAACATGCATATTGGAGGCCAGGAATGGTAATTATTTGTTTGATACCAGTTAAATGCTGATTGTAAACTATTCACCTTACGAAAAGTAAATTAAACGAAAAAGGTTGTAATACAAGGGCAGCACCGGTTATGGCTAGGGTGCATTTTTATCTAAATATGCTTTTAATTTTTTCCACGTTTTTTTCCCATTACAGCTACCACACCAGGAAGGAATCAACGTATTGACTTTTTTATCTGCTAATACCAAATAGCCGGTCTCTTTTATCAAATCTTCTTGGTATTGATAAGCCACTCTTTTATTTGAACCATAACGATTATAATCCGAATATCTCTCGCCATATGAAACAATCGTATTTCCGTAATTAACTGTCGAGTCTTTTGAAACGGTATAATAACCCTTGCCTTTATTTTTAAAATTTCGCTGAAGTTCAAGCTTGAAATTGCTCAGAAAATAGGATGTGTTGGAATACATATTTATCTGAATCAATCGATCATAACAAAAATCCAAGGTCGTGTAAAGACCTTTTTGATAATCTCCTGTGTACAACAAATAGGTCTTTACTTTGTCCCGATAAAATTCAGATAACTCAAAGTACAAATCAACAGAATCCTTCAAGTTAATGGTATCTTTAATGATTACAGCTAAACCATTTTTGATTTCATAGAGGTTCGAAATGGAGTCTTTGTGTGTTAAAAAGGTTAAAGAAGAATTGGTCAGGTTCCGAGTCATCCAGGCGTCTTGCCCAAAGCAGCTGAGCGTAATGGAGAAAAAAAGAAAGATGTATACCAGATGCTTTACCATAAATTATACGCTAACGTTTTTAAAATAATAAGCTGTGTAAATAGATATGCCCTTTTAACAATCTCTTGTTAAATATAACATTATGTTTTTCATTTCTTATGATTATAAAATCATTTGAGATATGATATTTATGTGTAGAGACGAGATTAATCGCATCTCTACATATAAAGAACATTAGCCTACTTTTCACATATAAGCAGAATTATATTAAGAGGGTAGATTCATTAAGTCACTTTGCTCCTGCCATTCGGAGGGAAGCATGCCGAATTCAGTTTTGAAACTCCTGGAAAAATAGGACAGGTTGTTAAAACCTACTTTATAGGCAACTTCAGAAATGCTATATTTAAAACTACAAAGCATTTTTTTGGCTTCGTTCAATCGGATTGATCGAATAAATTCTACCGGAGAAATACCAACCGCCAATTTTAACTCACGTTGTAAACGATTTCGCCCTACACCTAATTCGTCCGATAGTAGTGAAACGTTTAGTGCAGGGTTGTCCAGATGATTAAGAATAAAATCCATGGTCGCCTGAACCAACTTAGGCAATTCTTTATGTTCGTCCTGTTGTGGTTTAAGGTTGGAAAAAAACACATCCATTAGTTTCCTTCTTTTTTCGAGGACATTATCTATAATAGCCCGGAGCTCCTGTATATCAAAAGGCTTGGTCAAATAATTCTCCACCCCCTCATCGTACAAGCTCACCTTGCTCGCCAACTGATCCTTAGCCGACAATACTATGATCGGGATATGAAACGTTTTTTCATCTGCTTTCACATTTTTCACCAATTCAATGCCATTCATTTTGGGCATCATCAGATCGGTAATAATAATATCCGGAAGATCCTGTCTTATTTTTTTTAAGGCTTCTTCCCCATCAAATGCAGCAATACATTGGTACTCATTTTCAAAACAGGAACAAATGAAATTATTGAGGTCAGCATGGTCTTCAACAACTAGCATAACCGGTTTTATTGCCGATACTTCAACCATGTTATCCGGCATAAACCCTATATTTCCTTCTTGAGCAGTATCTTTTACAGGCTTATTGGGGATCCGTATGGTAAATACCGTCCCTTCCCCCGGACAACTCTCCATATTTACCTCTCCACCCAGGGAATTGGTATACTCCTTAACCAGTGATAAACCTATACCTGTTCCTTCCTGGTTATTTTCATCAACTTTAAAAAACCGATCAAAAATTTTGTCTTGTACCTCAGGAGGAATTCCATCTCCATTATCCTCTATTTTAATCACAAAATTTTTAGCATCCTGTCGTGCGTTTAGCTTTATATGGCCTCCGGTTTGGGTATAGCGAAATGCATTATGGAGAACATTGTGTACAATCTGTTCAAGCCTGAAAACATCCGTAACGATCACGACATTGTCGAAATTTGTTTCAAAATTGATCTTCTTTTCCTGTGCCAGGCCCACATACTGTCCTTTGATTTTGGTCAAAAGTGCGTTTGTGTTCACATCTTCCAAATACAAGTGATTCAAACCTTCATCCACCCTGTTAAGCTGTAACAATTGATTTACCACACGCAACAAATGATCCGCATTTTTAACAATTAGGTTAGAAAGCAATTTAACCTGGGTGTCAACCGCCATAGAGGATATCTGAATGGCCGGCCCTTTTATTAATGATAATGGAGTTTTTAAATCATGAGAAATATTTGCGATAAAACGGTGTTTCATTTCATCAAGCACTTTATACCGATCGGCATCTTCTTTGGCAATACGTGCCGCTTCTATGGCTTCACGACTTTTATACTCTGTAATCTTTATGCCACAAAAAGAAGCGATAATGATAAAGGATTGTAAGTGCCTGTCTTTAAAAAATCCCCTGTAAGCATGTTCCGAATGGATAACCCCTACCACTTTTCCATTGCTTATTATGGGTACTGCCAATTCAGATTTGTAATTTCCCGTTCCTCCATCATTCAATACCGGTTTGGCTGATACGAAGCAATCTTCCACCGTCTTGCCTTCATTTTTAGAGCTATTTAACACTATGTTTTCATGAGCCGCCAATCGTTTATTCCCTGATACGGAGACCGGAGAGAGCTGATTTTCTGCCTCATTATAAAAATAAATAACACATCCTTCCAGGCCAAGTAATGGAATACATTGCAAAGAAACCTTCCCAAGCAATTGGTCTAATTCCCCATCGGATGACAATATTTCGGACATTTTAGTGCTTAAAATCTCAAGATTGTAATATACATCCCTATATTTTTGATAATAATTACGCTCTGCACCAAAATCAGCGTAAACAAGGTATATGTTTACAGAAGTCAGGACAGCTCCGGCCACCAGTATGTAGTAGTTTTTAGCAATGTCAAACGTTGGGTTATACATTAACAAGATGACCGTACAAATCAACATTAACACCATAAATAAAGTAACCAAATCAAAGGAAATATATTCTCTACGCTCAGCTACAAACAGTGTCATTGACCAGGTAAGCATAAAAATAATACCTGACAGGGAAGTAATACCCTGAGAAATAGTTATGGTACTTACAATCAAACCCACAACGTACAGACAATAAGCAGCCAAAACCCGGTGCTTGTCTTTCTTTAATATATGAACTATAATACTGATAAAAATAGCCGTCAGGAAAACAACGTGCGTCAGATTAAATGGTTGATAAAAAGTTACCGAAGGAACTGTAGAGGCGATGGTCTGAATAATAAGGATGGCACTTACCCAAATAAGGTATTGTTTTATTGTTCCGCCTGGCGATAAGATGTCCTTTATGAATCTAAACACACTATTATTTAAGTTAAATTGTTCCGTTTCCTTTACGTAAAAGTGCTAAAGGATTAGTATTCATTCTTGCTTTGTCTTACTGTAATCTTTTATATGCCTGAGAAGATCTACTTAAAGATAAATTCATTTCTTACACTTCCCCACACTAAATCAATAAATTATATTAACAGGCGCTATTATATCAATAAATTTTTAATTATAAAATAAGACAGGGAGAGACACCAGCATCCCTCCCGTCTTCCTTAACAACCAAAAAACCTACTTTTCCAAACCATAGTATTCAGCGACCGCATCATAATCATTGTAATCAATCGGTGCTGCTAATTTCAGAGCATTTCCTCCAGGAATAATTACATACCGAAAATCACCTGTAGCACCCGATACACCTTGTTCTGAATACATCCTAAAAGCCATTGCTCCTTCAGAAAATGAAACATTTCTTAAAGTAGTGACAGAGAACTCCGAAAAGCTGTATGGCAACATATGTACACTGTGACCCTCAGCTACTCGATAAAAAACATATATAGCTCCCATATCTATAATATCTGCAGTTATCGCTGGTTCTGAATGCTCATAGATAAGTACAGAAGGCACCTCCGGGTTACCTACCCAATCATCGGCTTCAACCGTAAACCATTCTGAATAAATTACATTGGCGGTACCTGTTTGACCTTGAGCGCCGGTATTACCTTGTTGCCCTTGTTCTCCCTGAGGACCTTGGGGGCCAACGTCTCCATCTTTAGCTTTTTTACATGAAACCGTCATGGCAATTAATAGGAATGCGATTAAGTTGATTTTAAAAATTCTAGTTTTCATAATGTTATCTTTAAGTTTTAATAAAAAAATAATTGTTACGTGTCAAAAAATACTTACAGGGTATCCCCCTGTTTCCGATAGTCTGAAAAATTAATTCTGCTTAGCTAACACTAATATGAATGGGTTTTCAGATTCTGTATCGTAGCTGCTTATGATCAATATTTGCTTGTTGCCATTTACTAGCAGGGCGCCAACCAGTTTTGATGTTTCATTTTGTTCCTGATCAAAATTCATATTGCCCAATACTCTGCCATTCACAACATCCTGCACCACGACCACAGCTCCGGCATCATTATCCAGTGTTCCGGATTCGATGTTCGAAAAAGGGTGTGCAGTTCCGATCATAGAACCCAGGTCATTTTCAAAAAACTGTATTCGGACAGGCAGGTTTTTGTCGTTCTGATTTTTTGGCATGTAGGCAACACCAGTGAAGGTGTTGTTTTTCAATGATGTTTTTGAAGCGGATGCATTAGCCTGTAAGGCAAATATACCGCCATTACCATATCCAAAATCCATCATCATGGCACCGGCATGGGTAAACTGGCCGCGAGCCACCGTGCTTTGCCCTTCTTTAACAACTACTGCGCCACCACCGGTGCAGGTTAGCATAGGGAAACCGGAAATATCTCCTGCCTCAGTACAATTACCACCATCTATACAGTTAAGGCTGAATTTTGACCCTGATATAGAGAATTCTGATCCGGAACCTGTAAGTTGTACAAAGCCCCAGGCTTCCTGAGTAATGGGGTCAAAATTCTGTCCATTTCCCGGGCCGGTCACTATATAGTTATAATTTCCGGCTACATCACTACACTCTCCCTGAGAAACCATAGCAATGATATCTCCTTTGATACTTCCTTCAGGCTTAATGATCAAAGCCATATCAGGAACTTCCATGGCATAAAACCAGGCGCTGCCATCGGTAGGAATTTCCTGCGTTGCAGGGATCGTTTTAGTTATAGTGACTTTATAAAACCCAGAGGGCAGGGATTTTAATGTTCCTTCAATGTAAATATCATCGCTGGTATCATCAAATGTGCCATGATCCCAGGTGGCGGTCATATGACCTTGTTCTTTATCCAAGTGCCAGGTCCATACATCACCGGGACTTTGCGTGCCGGTATAAACTTTAGCAACATCTGGATTAACGAATGACTGATTCCCTGCAGGAGCTTCGGGCTCTGTCTTGTCCTTTTTACAATTGGAGAGCAAAAGTGCTCCGGACATAAAAATTACACTAAAAAATACTTTTTTCATCATGTCAGATTTAGGTTAACATAAGAGTGCTTCCCTTATGCATAATCAATTTTGTTTATGCAAATCTGCTATGATTAAAAATATACTTTTAACACTATTTACTTTTACCTTAACACAAATTAACAGCCCGTGCAGAATGTATTATGATTGGTGTGTTTGTGTTAGTTCGGGACAAAATGTGTGGGGTTACTGAATTCTTGATACCCTGAAAATCGCTTAAATAAAAATCTATTCGGGCATTTACTTCGCCTGTCTAGTGTTAAATGAATTTTTCTGATGCTGTGAATTTAGTTTATCGGGAAGTTGATAACTGAAGTATAGTGTCGATTTAAACTTCAATCATAAAAAGACTGAAAAGAGTACAAAAGAAATAGCTGGTCATGCAATGCACACCAGCTACTTAACACTTCCTTAATTGTAATAATTTATAATATTAGTGAATTACAATCCGGTGTATTCCTTTATTGGAATGAATAATATAGACACCAGGAGAAAAGTTACTTGTGTCTAGGAATATCATTGTATTGGCTTTATTAACAATAATTCCTTTAGGGTCATATACTGTTACCTGATAAATTGTCTCACTAAACTGCACCTTACCACCTGAAATTACAGGATTGGGATAAACAACGTAGTTTGCACTGTTTCCAATATTTTGAAAAATAGAAAGTTCTATTTCCACATTTAACACTACTGTTTCACTTATTACTTCCTGACCATTCATGGTAACCACCACATGATAGGCACCTGAATTTTCCAATGTGGCTTCTGCAATGGTATAGCTTGCTTCTGTGGCATTTTCAATTAGTCCATCTTCAAAGTACCACTGATAAGTTATGTCCCCGTCACCTGACGCTTCTACTGAAAAAACAACCGCATCGCCAACAACAGCCGTTTGACTTTGGGGCTGTACATCTATTGTGGCAGGAACAGGTGGGTTAGACATGGACAAGGATACCGTTTCGCTTTTTACTTCCTGACCATTCATGGTAACCACCACATGATAG
>JBKBXU010000131.1:0-11828 GCA_046313675.1 Cytophagaceae bacterium | reverse complement strand
AAACGGAATTTAGCCGCACCTGTATTATTGCATCCGATCCACCAATGCAGCCCCCCACTGTCTTCACGTCCAATGATCACCTCTGTGCTTGAAGCACAGGTTTGTCCCGGGATACCTTTTGCCCAGAATTCTATTGAAAAGCTATCATTTACACCCCAATCGAAGGTGTTATTGTCAGGTACGTCAACGCTGGTAGTCGCATTAAATTTCTGCGCACCGTTAACGATGCCTGTTACCGGGACAGGACAGTTTGTGCAGGTTGCGTTATTGCTCCCGATGGAATCAATAAAAGGCGCAGCGGACTCGTCAAATTTCCAGTAGGAGATTATGTCCGAAGGACAAGACCCATTTTGCGAATGAACTGGTTCAGGTAAAAGCCATGCTCCGATAATCATTAATAACAGTAATCTCAAAATTTTAAAGCTTTTCATAGTTGTACCTCCATAATAGTTTTAATTTGAAATTTTCTTATCTTTCTTGAAAATAAGGAAGTGTATTGAGATTTGACCAAACATGTATCATTTTTAGTCGTTAACTGCGTGAAGGTAGAGAACAGCATCGCCACTGAAAGGGGCACGAAATAGTTTTTCTCCGCCGACTCTTACAGTTAGCGTACCCGTTTCGGATACTTTACCTATAACTGGATTAAACCACTCATATATATATGTTCCACCTGGCAAATTTACCGTGAAGGGGGCATCAGATGTAGGCTGATAAATGAGATATTCACTACCTAACTTATAGAGACAATACTTTGTGGAACAGATATACCCGTCATCTGAAGGAACTGTTTCAGATAGATTTATTTTGTTTGCATAGATACGAGTATATCCCATAGCGTTCCTGACGCCGTTAAAGGCATGATTAATTGTCCCGTAATTATTAAGTTCAGGTACATATGCATCATATGAATCCATGAAAATAGGATGGTTTCCACGCAGAAAAGTTTTCCACACCCATTTTCTCATATTTTCTGCTTCGCTTTCTTTTGCTCCACCCCATGGCCTCAGGTGATCGGTATCATTAATAACTATTTTCTCCGAGTAGCCTGCCGGTCCGCCCTGATGATATTCGTCCCAGTCAGGAGAGATCCAATCTGCTGAGCTTGACAACATTTGCTGATAAAGTTGCCAACCACCGCCCATGCCAACAAGATGTTGCTTCGGTTTTGTAGATTCATATAATTTCACATAATTAATCATCTCTTTGTGCCATTTAACCGCTTCTGGCCTACCGCCGGGTTCGTTTATGATTTCCCAGATAAGATTATCCATATCATTTAACTCGTCTATAAACTTGCGCACGAGTTTTCTCTGAATTTCAAGAGCTTCGGGGTGAGTAGTAAAAAACGAATATCCATTATTAACATCAAAAGCCTTTGCTAACGCCGTATTTATATTGTTAAATGGATGCCATGCTACCTCATTGAAGTTTCTTTTCATTTTATTATGTGACCCAAAAAACATGACAGAACAATACATACCGCGCTTTTGTATTTGAAGTACCCTTTCTCTTAGCATGTCAAAATATCCCTTGTTGAAACTCGTCATGTCAAACTTGGGTTTACCGTCAAAAGCGGTACCAGGACCAGGGCGGTTCCAGGGATATGGTTCACAACCCAAATAGCTAAAACCTGTCCACAATCTCACAAAATTATGTCCGTAGGATTGCATAAAATCAAGGTACTTCTCGAAGTCATTATAAGTAGGGATTAACCCACCAGGACTGGAATGAATGTTGTACCACGTATGCGACCCAGTCAGGTATATTGCTTTCCCGCTTTTATCAGTAAAATATCGGGGGTTTATTGGATGTATTCTCAGGGTGTTAATGGCTGTGTCAGGCCTATTGGAGTTTTCTTTAACCATAGAATCTGATGTACATGCGAAAACTAAAATAAAAGGAATTAAAGTGACTACAATATATATAGTTGCTTTAAACTGCATGTCAAATATTGCTTTTTTTCTCAGGTCTTTAGTCTGTTTGATTTTTTATCGATATGTTCTTGGCTTTAGAAAAAAACGGTTAAGTTTCAACGCATTTTCACAATGCGTGCAGGAACGCCCGCAGCAATTCCACCATCCGGGACATCCTGCGTAACGACCGATCCTGCTCCAACAACAGCGCCTCTGCCAATTCGAACGCCACTCAGTATAATTGTACCAAAACCTATCCATGCCTCATCTTCTATGATGATAGCGCCTTTTGATTGTAAAGGTTGCTTTCGAATTGGTTGGCCAGGTGCAATACCGTGATCATACGAATAGAAAGCGCAATTGGGAGCAATCATTACACCATTCCCGATTTGAATCGGGGAAATATAGGCATTTAATTGACATCTTGGATGTATGCTCGAATCATTTCCTATCCTGAGAAAACCACCATGGCCAGTTTCAAGAATTGTATCTCTATAAATATAAACCCGATCGCCAATTACGATAGGCCCCGCATTTTCTCTTTGAAAAATCACAACGCGCTCGTCTATAAATATATTTTTTCCAAATCTCAAATCAGAATGATAAATCGTTACACTTGGTGAAATATATCCTTTAGGATTTAAGTGAGCAAGATAAGGGCGTGCCTTATGGGGAGGAGCAAACAATGCTGCAAATCGAGTTGCTATACGACCAAAGAAGCTTACTCCTGCGAATTTCATCCAAAAACGTGTCCAATAATTGATCCAAATATTAAAAGTAGCAGGATGTCGATACCTATTAATAACATATTGCACTTTTTTCTGCGAATCTGTTAAATTTTGCAAAGTCTGATTCATGGAGTAGTCGTATTGAGGATTAATTATACCTTTGTAGTTTAGTCTATAGATCTTCTTTGCATTTGTTCAATTACAATACCTCTAAGGAAGTTCCCTCCCAAAATGATAAGAGTTTTCTGGAATACCTCTCCAATAATTATGGCTAAGCCGGTCAATATAAATAGAACGCTCCGAACACGCTCATTTAAGCCTGCTAACGAGAGAAGTAGAATTAAGAAGATGCAAGGCACCAGATGCCCCATACCTATAGTAACTATAAGAGATACAGGATTGCGCAGAATTGCTGTAGCCCTAAGGAAAGCACAGTTCCTGAGATGCAACAAAACATAAAAAGTATATACAGATAAATTCAGAACTAAGCAGACAATCCCTGTGACAATAAATTGAATCGAAAATGCCAATTCGCTCAGGGATGTCACGATTAACAACAACCCATAACCTGCGACTAAGCCTGAGGTGATAAAGAGAATTGGTACAAGTGGCACATTCCATGCTGTAACTGCTCGAGCGTAATATATTATGAATCCCTGGCTTATCAGGTAGACACTAACTGCTACTACAGACAAGTAATACAATACGGCATGCGGAGATAGCCAGTTTATGGTCGCAGCCACAACAAATATAGTTCCTGATAAGATCTCCCGTGACATCCAGGAATTCTTGAGGTTACCCAGAAGGTAGATGCCCCTAATTGGTCTTCCCGCTTCGAAAGTCACAATAAAGAACCCAATCATAATGAGCAAGGGAGACAGTAATGAGAATATCGTATCCTGAGGTCTACTGACGAAACCCCTTTCGCTCCCCTCAAAGTGCAGAAGATAAAAGCCCGAAGCCATACCTCCCAAAACAAAATTTGCAACTGCCGGCCAGCCCCATACCCTTTTTTTCTTTTGAGGAACAACTTCCATTCTCGATTCAGACACTTTTTTCAAGAAACAATCTCGTAATTCCATTACTTCGCTCCCCTTTTTTATAGGACTCTGCCGGCTTATTCTCCACATATCAGATGAACTGCTCATTGCCATGATCGTATATATTCATTGACCCAACTGAAATATGGGAAAGTGAGTGAATATTGTGTTCCAAGCTTTATTACTTTCTTGACCTGACTTTCTTTTTTAGGATAGGTTATATTCGCCATTAAGCCTGAACTATTTTAGATATTGTTTTTGTTTTGATAATTTAGAAATTTCATTCGCAAATATAGTAAATTGAGGGTTCTGTACCCAACTCTTCCTGGAGCCTAACAGTGATATGAGTGCGTATCAATTTATTTACTTCGCTATCAGGATTATCCATGTCACCAAAATGCAATGCTTTAGCGCTACAGGAAATGACACAATCGGGAGTTGCCAAGAAATCCCGCCCAGGTTTTAATCCGTTCCGCATGCCTTCATCTACTTTATGAATACAAAAAGTACATTTTGTAGCTATGCCGATGCGATCAAAATTAAGGTCGATGTCTCCTAATTCAAAAACGATGGTTTTTGCTTCCAACTCATATCTATTATGGAACATTATGACCCTTGCCTGATACGGGCATGATACAATACAATATCCGCATCCAATGCAATGATCTTGATTTATGTGAATAATTCCGTCAGTTCTACGATATGTCGCGCCGGTTGGACATACTTCCAGACATGGAGGCTTACCGCAATGCATGCAACTCATCGGCACGAAAGTTCGCAATCTGTCGGGTGGCTCGCTTATTCCACAGTCTATAACGCGACGCCAACTATTGACAGGCACCTTGTTTGTTTGCCCACAAACAACGGTGCATGTTCTGCATCCGATACATTTTCTCAGATCAATGACCATTCCTAACCTCAAGTGTATCTCCTTCACAAAATGCCTATATACAACTTCACTCTATTTTTGCCATTATATGGTCTGCAAGTCTGATTGCAAGAGCGACAACGGTGAGAGTCGGATTGGCGTACCCTCCTGTAGGGAACACCGATGGACCCGCAATATACAGGTTTGACATATTATGTACACGGCAATTTTCGTCAACAACCCCTTTACGCGGATCGGTATGCATCCGTGTTGTACCCATGTGATGCCATCCACCTACTATTACAGGCAATTCATTTTCGTCTTTGAGGTCGATTCTCAGTCTGCCAAGGCCGGCAAGTCGGAACTCTTCATCCATTATTTCCTGAGCCCTCATGACGCTGCGAATGTCTAAGGGGCTTAACTGCCAATCCAACTTTGGGCGCCTTCGACCTAATACATCACATTCTTCGGAGAGTGTTACACGGCTGTCTGGATTCGGTACCTGCTCGGTCATATTATCGAGTTGATATACCACAAACCTCTTTCCCTTGTTCATGAAGCTTGTACATCCAACTATCATCTTTCTATAAGCGGCTATGGCTATACTATCTATATCATCAAGCATATTTCTAAAATGACGAACGGCGTTATTCGGCATATGGCCGCTGCTTATTGCAGAACGAATTGCCCTAAGTGATTTAACACCCTCAGATTGGGCACTATTAAAATCACATTTAGCCACCCATACACGGGGAAGGATAGTGACGCAATAATTTGCTAATCTCTCCTTTCGCAGAACATCATCCGAGAGAACCAGTTTACCCATGATCGGAATAGAATTTACTTTATGAATCCTATAGAGAGTTGTATGATTATAGGTATCGGGACGTGATGGGAGATAGAAACCCGACCAAAAATGAAGATGTTCCATAAAAAATCTGCCAACCAGATCATTTTGGTTACCAAGACCGAAACGTATTTTTTTGTTGGAAAGCAACAGCAATCTTGGCGTCTCAATTCCCCCCAAAGCAAGGATAAACAGTTTTGCCGAGACATAGAATCTCCTGCCATTAATAGTCGAGAAATGAATACGAGTCGCGGTCTGAGCTGTGTCATTAGTTTCTATTTCTACTGCATTGGCAAAAATAAAAGTGCTAATATTCTCAGCCTTTTCAATTTCCTCCCTGTAATCTTTAAAAAAAGGATCACGAGGTCCAAATTGGAAAATTGCAGTTTTTACCCTATCTGTAATAAAGGGAAGTCGAGGAGTTTTGTCGGGATTCTCCCAATCTTCGACTTCATAAGTAAAAGGACCCACCTTGCAAACAGATTGTGCACGTTTATAAAAAGCAACAAGATGAGATTTATCAAAAGGCCATCCGCTATATGGTATCCAGTCACGTTCCTCAAAGTCGATCTCATCAAGTGGTCGCAATCTAACTCCAAGAGTATTATCACCAAGTGGAATATTCCACCGGTGACTTGACCCGCCAAAACAACAAGCCCGTGCCGTGTCAAGTTCATAATATGGCAATCCGATATTCTCTCCCCAGTAAAGTGATTGTGTAGCCCTGTCAGGCTCAAGTCCACCACTTTCCAGAAGACAGACCTTAAAATCTTTATCTATAAATTCGCGGGCTATGGTAATGCCTGCGATCCCGGCTCCAACGATGCAAACTTCTGTTTCGATCGTCTTATTATCAGGCAATGAACGAGCATCAATTATCATAAAGGCTCTTTTTTATCGAAAAATCAATCTCTTGAATTTGACAAGGTTACCGTTAAAATATCTACTATCCATTTGCTTAATTCTTGATTTCCAATTAGCTATTCTCTTTTGACGGTAATAATCAACTATTTTGTATTCAATAGCACGTGCTAAGTCTTCACGTCCCCTCTGCAACAAAGGAGTTAGCAATTCTTTATACCAATTCGCGGCATATGAATTTTTTATCAATACTGCTTTTTCAATCATAGAGTCAGTAACATCCTGTTTCGGAAAGGCGTGCGTCTTATCAAGTGCTCCTATCGATAAAAGTGCAAGCATAGTTCGTATACATTTTTCACACTTACCGCAATTCAAACTATCATGCCGATAAAGTCTGTATTGGTTGCATACTCTCAAATGCTCCATAGCTACCTTCCAATTGGCTATCAACTTTGTTTTCATAAACCTTGATAAGGCAATACCATCAGAACGAATGTGCAAATCACTACTGTCAAAATTCATGGTTAAACGAGGATCTAAACTATGCGGATGTAAATTGGGAATATCAAAACTCGATGCAAGTAAAAACACACTGACTCGATTTATAAATATATGTGCAATGCTGGCGAAAGCAGAACCCATAAATTTGTATGTCCAGAAATTAAATCTATTAAGACTATCTTCCTGTCTATAATTAAGGTAAAGATTAGTGTATACAGGAATAAGGGTAATACCGACCTTTCCAGCCACATCTGTTAGGAACTCCTTTACGTACCTAAATGCTTCAGGATCATCAAGTTCAAGTCCATAGATGAGTAAGCCATCCTTAATTGACCAGGGATGTTCTAACGGGAAATTAAGACGGTTAGCACGCAATGTGGCGAAAGAGTCAATTCCTCCGGAAAAGAAAAAGCCAGCTCGATTTTGTCTTCTTCGATTTAACAAACCTTTTCTTACCTTGGCTTCAATAGTTACAAGTTCTCGGTCCGGTGAGTAATACCAATGGCGGAGCCAACTCATTGCGGTTATCAGACCGGAACGTAATTGTGGGCAGATTTCTTCACTAATAAATACTCTTTTTTCACCATAGTGCATGGCCGGTATAATGCAACCAACGAGAAAGGCATCCGGGTTGCATGATAAGCTATCTGCAAAGGCTTCCTCTGTCTCAAAGAAAATGTCATGTGTGGGGCGGTCGCAGTCCTCCCATGTTACCGTTGCCGCAACCCTCACCCTCGAACCAATATTCTCTGTTCTTAGATTAGATATCTTCATTTGCCTTCTTATTCTCTGAATTAATTATTTCAATTTTTTATGAACAATGAAAAATGATCCTTTTGCATTCATAAAATTATGTTCCCAGGTGTCAATATTTGAGTCCAAAAACAACAGAATCTTTAAAACCATCTACACATGCTATCCATTTGCCATTATCGAGTTGATGAGGGTCGATATGATGCATCCCTTTTGCATTCCAACCAGAACCTAATGGTTTTAATATCAGACCTATCTCTTCTTCTTTATAGCTTTGAGTTGAAAGTTCAGTTATCTTAAACGCTCTAACTTGTTTCCCATAATAAGGATAATCATCTTGAGCAAATCGAATAATTTGGTTATTAAACAATATGACTCTTCCTCCTGCTCTGGCTATGCTGGGATTTCCATTTATGATAGGACTTTTGGGATGTTCAGTCCAAGGGCCCAATAAGTCTGATGAATAATAAAGACGGAGTGTATCATTCTTTATCGAGGTAAAAATCCACCATTTATTGTTATGGAATATAATTGAATTATCACTAAAATTTTTTCCTTCGATAAGATTTTTAACAAAAGTCCATTTATAAGGAGAATTGATTGCCTTATATAATTTGATAGAGAATGCTTGGTTACTCTCGGGGATCATATAGTAGTCATTTCCCCATTTAAAAACATACGGATAAGATAAATGGAAAGGTTCATCAAGTATGATCTGTTTATAAGTCCAGTTTAATCCATCTTTACTTAATGCGACCCCTAGATCTCCTTGATTGGTTTTCTTATTTAAAACTTCAAAAAACATATACCATGTATTGTTCTCTTTTACCATGAAAGGATCTGCAACAAATTCAGCAGGCACATCTTTAACATCCCTGGCTGTTAAAACCGGATTTTCAAAATTATTAGGAGGAGTTAGATCAAAAGGGGAAGGTCCTGTATAAATTCCAATAGACCATATGGTCTTTTTTTCTACAAAAGGAATACCTCTTGTTTTTCCAATATATATACCGATTATAAAAGACATTAAACATGCCAAAACACTGATAAAAAATGTTTTAGGTATAGATAAATGTATGGCCTTAATTTTCATTATCATTTTTGGTTTAGTTTATATTGATGTTTTTCTAAAATTTCATTCGCAATTTTCCTAAATTCCTCAGCAAATCTTTCTCTTGTATGATTCTTTCTTGCAAATTCCCAAACATTTCTTGACATCAATTTAAGTTCTTCTGCTGGCAAACTAGAGAACATTTTTACAGCATTTTTTATCTCTTCAACAGAACATTTTTCTAAAATCAAGCCAGAATTTTCAGGGATGTCAATTCCACATTCATAACTCATAATAGGAATAAGGCCTGCATGCGAGCAATTTATTACAGCACCTGAACCGCCTTCTGAACACGAGGGGCTTATCACCCCGATACATCTGTTTGCAATTTCAATGAATTCTCGACTGGTAATATCAACAAACCCTAAATTATGGATATTAGGGGTTTCAAACAACTCTTTGTAGTAAGCATCTTCAAAATCCTTTTCATCCTCCAATCGACAGCAAACATATAAATGGTGATCCGGCAGTTCATTAAAGGCCTCCAAAACTAAATCTAATCCTTTATGAACTGCACCAAATCCACTTAGGTATAAATAATTTCTTTTGCAGCTATCATAATCTTTGTCTTCAGGAAACGGGCAGATAATCTGTGATGGGATAGGAAGTTGAAATACAGACTTTTGTACAGCGCCATAGGTTCCGAGAGTAAACTGATTTCCAAAAGCAAAGATTAAATCGGCCATCTCTATACTTTTTGTGGGCTGCAATTGTCTTTTGGGTTTTAAGACCAGATTCCTTCTCTGTTGCAATTCTAAGTGCCGTTTATAATTTGCATAATTGTGAAACATCCAGTGAGCCCAAACTATCAGCAAAACTTTTAGACATTCACGATTGAGTAATGGCCCTATTCTCTCAAGATTCGAATGCGTATCAATGAAAATATCGTAGTCTTTTTTGGGAATAAAACGATCATTTTGGTAGTCAATTACATCTACACTATATCCGCAATCTAAGAAAGTTTCAGCAATATGAACACACATCCACGCAGAGATATGCCTTTCAATAACAGAAGGATTTAGAAAAGGGTCTGTTCTGAAAGATAAAAGGACTCGACCTCTGTATATCTCCTTTGTTCTTAAGGATACAACCTTCCATTTTTTCGTTTCCGAACTGGAAATCCTTTTGACCTCAAAACCAGCAAATTGTATCGCCTTTTTGATTAGGCTCTTCATCACATTAGATTTTCAAATTTAACAGTATTTAAAGAGGTCTTAGGGCTATACGATGTCGTCCACTTCAGGAGCGGCCTTACTACTCCACCAATGTATCCGGTCCAATCTCCACGGGCTGAATCTACCCCCATATCGTCAATAACCTGGATTGAAATTGCGTTATGTTCGGAAAAATGAGCGATGAAGGGTTGTGGCGTCATCATAGCTGCATTGATAAATATTTTTCCCTCAGATAGCAAATTACCTGGAATCCATGCAGTACTTACATAACGACCTATCGGACGGGGACGCTGCCGCCACTCAGGGTCAATATCCATAGTTGTAAAGATCTTTAAGCCATCTTCATTATAAAGGTTAAAATTAGGTATAAGCCAATTCCCTGGCTTAAGTACCTCGTACTCGATCTCAAGGCAAAACGCCTGGTTAGTAAGTACAGTGTCAGTGATCTTGCCATCCTCTGTTCGTGCCCGAACAGCGCAAAGGCGTACAGTTTGGTCTCCTGGCGCATTCTCAAGTTCGGCCCATTCCCGCAAAGCTCTTATTTCCATTCCTTCGTTTAAGTACTTATGAATGACCTTATGTGACGGTCCATCATCCAATATACGACCTTCATTTAACAAAATTGCTCTCTTACAAAGCCGTGTAATTGCAGGCATATTGTGTGATACAAAAAGCACAGTGCGGCCTTTTTTTCCAACCTCCTCCATCTTATTCAAACATTTCTTTTGGAAACGTAAGTCACCTACTGCTAATACCTCGTCAACAAGCAATATCTCTGGCTCCAGATGTGCTGCCACGGCAAAAGCCAATCTTAGGTACATGCCACTTGAGTAATGTTTTACCGGTGTATCAATAAATTTCTCTACTTCTGCGAAGGCTACAATCTCGTCAAATTTCTTATCAATCTCTGTTTTTCTCATTCCGAGGATTGCGCCATTAAGATAGATATTCTCCCTTCCTGTCAGTTCTGCATGAAAGCCTGTTCCTACTTCCAATAGAGACCCGACACGGCCATGAATCTCAGCAAATCCTTTTGTGGGCTCAGTAATTCTCGATAATATCTTAAGTAATGTGCTCTTCCCTGCACCATTTCTACCTATAATACCAACCACCTCGCCCTGTTTGACCTCAAAAGAAACATCCTTAAGCGCCCATATTATCTCATTAAGATTTGAAGCTGCTGAAGCCTGCCCCATGATAAGACTTCCTGCCTTTTTAAACGGCGATATAAAGGCCTCTGCAATGGTATCCCTAAGGGTCCTATATTTTTCCTGTTTTTTCCCAATGTGATAAAGCTTACTCAGGTTATCAACTCTGATAGCTAAGTCACTCATCTACACAACATCCGCAAAGGTCTTTTCCATGCGTCTGAAATATAAGGCACCGCTGATTAGCAGAACTGTTGTCGCAAAGAAAGAGACCATTATCATCGGCCCTGGTGCTGTATTAGTATTTAACAATGCCCATCTGAAACCTTCCACTACACCAACCATAGGATTAAGCCCGTAGATTGTTCTCCATGGCTCTGACAGGAGACTGCTCGGATAAGCGATTGGGGTTGCAAAGAGCCATAATTGTGTCAGGAAGGGTGTTATATATTGAACATCCCTGAATTGGACATTCATTGCAGAAAGCCATAAAGAAACAGAAAGTGAAGTAAGAAGAGAAAGAGCGAGTAAGAATGGCAGCCATATTATGTTTGCAGTTGGGAGTAAATGAAAATAGAACATCATACCAATCAGTACGGCAAAGGCGAGCATGAAATCCACAAGACCTGAAAGGACTGATGATATCGGTATTATTAACCTCGGGAAATAGACCTTTTTTATTAGATTCGAACTGCTCACGAGACTGTTAGAACCCTTACTTAAGCCATTTGAGAAGAATGTCCATGGAACAAGAGCTGAATAGGCAAAGATGGGGTAGGGGATGCCATCAGAGGGCATCTTTGCGAGCTTTCCAAAGAATATACTGAAGACGACCATTGTGAAAAAGGGCTGAATTATCGCCCATCCTATGCCGAGAACG
>JBKBXU010000130.1:0-11901 GCA_046313675.1 Cytophagaceae bacterium | reverse complement strand
AGTTGAAGTCCTCACCCGCTCGTATTTGCATGTTTCCGTATCGTAGTAATAATTTATTCTGGCCATTATAAACTTCCTTATTTTATTCTAACTTTGCACTTCCAAATTCTTCAGAAAAAAGCTTATTAGAAGAAATTTTTCTGTAAAATAAAACGTAATATAGCAAAAAGGTTATATAAATTAATAAAAAATAAAGGCACATTTGCTTCTAATGGAATCAAAATTAATAAGAAAAAAATTCCTGGAATACTTCCAATCAAAAGAGCATCAAATAGTTAATTCCGCTCCTATTGTCAATAAAAATGATCCTACGCTGATGTTCACAAATGCGGGCATGAACCAGTTTAAGGATTATTTTTTGGGAAATAAACCTCCAAAATTCAGACGGATTGCTGACACCCAAAAATGCCTTCGTGTTTCAGGAAAACACAATGACCTTGAAGAAGTAGGGATAGACACCTACCACCATACCATGTTTGAGATGCTGGGCAACTGGTCTTTTGGAGATTACTTCAAAGCAGAGGCCATCGAATGGTCATGGGAGTTATTGACGAAAGAATTTAACCTTCCTATTGACCGGATTTATGTAACAGTCTTTGGTGGTGATGAATCGGAAGGCCTAAAGCCTGATCAGGAAGCTTTTGATTTATGGAAGAAATTTGTCGCTGAAGACAAAATCCTCTATGGATCAAAAAAAGACAATTTTTGGGAAATGGGTGAGCAAGGTCCTTGTGGACCGTGCTCAGAAATTCATATTGATTTACGTTCAGAGGAAGAAGTAAAGAAAATTAGTGGAAAAGACCTGGTTAACAATGACCACCCGCTGGTTGTAGAAATCTGGAATAACGTATTTATTCAGTTCAACAGAAAAGCAGATGGAAGCCTGGAATCCCTGCCTGAAAAACATGTTGATACCGGAATGGGCTTTGAAAGGCTTTGTATGGCCATTCAGGGCAAAACCTCCAATTATGATACCGATGTTTTTCAACCTATGATTCGCTTTATAGGCGATCATTCCGGTAAAAAATATGGACAGAACCTTCAGGACGATATAGCTATGCGTGTTATTTCCGACCACATACGAGCTATTTCATTTACCATTGCTGACGGACAGTTACCTTCCAATAACAAAGCCGGATACGTAATCAGGAGGATATTAAGAAGAGCAGTTCGTTATGGATATACCTTCCTTAATTTCAAAGAGCCTTTTCTTTATAAACTGGTGCCTTTATTGGCTAAGCAATTTGAAGATGTATTCCCTGAATTAAAATCTCAACAGGATTTTGTCCAGAAGGTCGTGTTCGAAGAAGAACAATCCTTTTTAAGAACCCTAGAAACCGGAATAAACAGATTTGAAGAAGCTTATAATGAGATAAACCGTCACATTAATAAAGATGCGGGTAAACCGGTATTCCCGGGTCACGTAGCCTTTGAACTTTATGATACTTTTGGCTTTCCTTTAGACTTAACCGAATTATTAGCCCGGGAAAAAGGAATTGAAGTTGACATTAAAGGGTTTGATGAACATATGGCACAGCAAAAGGAGCGTTCCAAAAAAGCTGCTGTCACTGAAACCGGAGATTGGGTAGTCGTAAAAGAAGACGATGAAGAGCCGCAATTTATCGGTTATGACCACCTTGAAAGCAGTTCCAATCTGTTACGCTACAGAAAAGTAAAAGCCAAGGATAAAGAACAATACCAGATCGTACTAGACACCACACCTTTTTATGCGGAAAGTGGAGGTCAGGTCGGTGATACAGGATATATTGAGGTTAATGGAGAAAAAATTTCCATTATCGATACCAAAAAAGAGAATGACCTTATCTACCATTTAACCGATAAGCTGCCATCCAACCCATCCGGAGAGGTTAAAGCAGTGGTCAATTCAAAAAAAAGAACCTTAAGCCAGAATAATCACAGCGCCACTCACCTCTTGCATGCCGCTTTGAAACAGGTTTTGGGAGACCATGTAAATCAGAAAGGATCATTGGTTTCAGACAAAATATTGCGATTTGACTTCTCACATTTCAGCAAGCTTACAGACGATGAAATTGCTGAAATTGAACGGATTGTTAACCAGAAGATCCGGGAAAACATATCCCTGGATGAAAAAAGGAATGTGCCAATTGAAGAAGCTAAAAAGCTTGGCGCCATGGCACTTTTTGGCGAAAAATATGGAGAATATGTCCGGGTTATAACTTTTGACCCATCGTATTCTGTTGAATTGTGCGGCGGAACACATGTTAATGCAACCGGGCAGATTGGGTTCTTTAAGATCATCGCCGAGTCTTCGGTGGCTGCAGGTGTAAGAAGAATTGAAGCAGTAACCGCTGATGAGGCTGAAAAATATGTCAATGAACATATACAGCTCGTCAACAACCTTAAAGAGGCACTGAAGAATCAAAAAGATCCTGTGAAGGCTGTGGAAGCTCTGGTGGAGGAACGAAATGTTCTTTTAAAACAAATACAGGATTTCCAGGCTCAGGAGGGAAAAGCCCTTAAAGCATCTCTGCTGGAAAAAATTCAGGCCAAGGATTCGGTTAACTTCCTGATTGATCAAATCAGTATTTCTTCTGCTGATACTTTAAAAAATCTGGTTTTTGAAATTAAAAATCAGGTAAATAACCTTTTTCTTGTACTAGCAGCAGATATTGAAGGAAAACCTCAGATCACTGTCATGATTTCTGAGGAACTAACGAAAGAACGCAATCTCAATGCCGGCAACATTGTAAGAGAACTGGCAAAAGAAATCCAAGGCGGTGGCGGAGGCCAGGCATTTTATGCAACCGCTGGCGGAAAGAATGCAGATGGACTGGCAAAAGTTGTTGAAAAGGCCCGTACACTACTGGCCGAAACAGTAGCATAATTTATTGTAAACTATTATTTCAGAGTACTTTTTTAAAATAACTCTGAGCCAATATGAGAAACTAAAAAGATGGAAAAAGCGATCATTGACAAATACCAACCCGTTATAGGTTTAGAAGTACACGCACAGTTATTGACAAAAAGCAAAATTTTTGCTTCTGACTCCAACGAGTATGGTAATCTGCCAAACACAAACGTCAGTACAATTACCCTGGCACATCCCGGCACTTTACCAAAGATCAACCGGAAAGCTGTTGAGTTTATCATCAAAATGGGTATTGCATGTAATTGTGAGATCAACAGATACAACTTTTTTGATCGAAAAAATTATTTCTACCCTGACCTTCCCAAGGGATATCAGGTTACGCAGGATCGCGCTCCCATCTGCATAGGCGGACATGTAACCATTAAGCTTAAAGACGGAAAAGAAAAAGTCATCCGTCTGAATAGAATACATATGGAAGAAGATGCCGGGAAAAACATGCACCTTCCCGGTGAAATAGACACCCTGGTGGATTACAACCGTGCAGGAGTACCTTTAATAGAGATTGTAACGGAACCAGACCTTAGGTCTTCCGAAGAAGCATTTGCCCTTATGACCGAACTGCGTAAGCTGGTTCGTTACCTGGAAGTTTGTGACGGAAATATGGAAGAGGGTTCCATGCGTTGCGATGCCAACATTTCCATTATGCCTAAAGGCAGTACCGAATATGGCAAAAAGGTTGAAGTCAAGAACATGAACTCCATCCGGAATGTACAGCGTGCCATAGATCATGAAATAGAGCGACAAATGATCGAGGCGGAAAAAGGCAATGTCATACCTTCTGAAACCCGCCAATTTGATGCCACCACCGGCACCACAAGCAGCATGCGTACCAAGGAAGAGCTGAATGATTACCGCTATTTCCCTGAACCGGATCTGCAACCTTTGAAAATATCGGAAGAATGGCTGGCTGAAATCAAAGCAGGCTTACCAAGCCTTCCGGCCGAACTTTACAATCGTTTTGTAAAAGAGTATGGTTTACCTGCATACGATGCGCAGGTTTTAACTGATTCTAAAGAAGTTGCCCTATACTTCGAAGAACTTTGTACCAAAACAAGCAAATATAAAGCAGCATCAAACTGGGTGATGGGGCCTGTAAAATCATACTTAAATGAACTAACTCTTCATATAAAAGATTTCCCTATAAAAACAGATTCGCTGGCAGGGCTTATCGAACTGGTTGATTCCGGAAAAGTAAGTTATTCTATTGCATGTCAAAAGGTATTCCCTGTCATGTTAAAAAATGACGGAAGAACTGCTCAGCAAATTGCAGAACATTTTAACCTTTTACAGGAAAGCGACACAGGAACCATTCAGCCGATTATCGATGAGGTTTTGGCTAAATTCCCTGCAAAAGTTACTGAATATAAGAGCGGAAAAACCGGCTTACTTGGAATGTTTATGGGCGAAGTCATGAAAGCAACCAAAGGAAAAGCTGATCCAAAACTTACCAGTGAAATGATCAAAGAATCACTGGAAAAAATATAAAAAGATATGTCAATGCGATTTACTTATTTAGCCGTAGTTTTTGTCATAATTCTCTCTTCATGCACCGGTACAAGAGACGAAAAAGTACAGTTTGCAGATGGATATTCCATTGAGGGAAAAATTGACAATCTGCAGAACAAACAGATTATCCTTCACAAACTTGATAAAAACAGTTGGAAAGCCGTCGATACCACGCAGGCCAATTCCAACAATGAATTTACCTTTACAGGAAAACTTAAGGAGCCCGACTTTTACCTGATTACTTTTGACGGCCAAAAATCTGTTTCTCTCATTCTGGATAACAGTCAACTTAAAATATCCGCCGATGCCCAGAACCTTGGCACATCCATTAAGGTATCCGGTTCAAAGGACAACAACGACTATTATAATTTCCTGGACTACGTTGCCGACTTTGAAGAAAAATACCAAAAACTAAATTCCGGATTAGCAACAATGGAAGCTGCCGGAAAAAAAGACTCTGTGAAGTTCTACAGTGATCAATTAAAAGCCATGCAGGTAAGCAATGAAGAATATGTCCGCCACTATGCAGACAGTATTTTGCCATCTATGGCTGTATTTAACATCATTCAGTACTTGGATCCTGCCAATAACATAGACTATCTAAATAAGTTAGCTATTCGAATGAAGAAGGAAATGCCAAATGCCAAATACACCAGCATTTATGCCACCGAGATAGCAAGAATGGCAGAAGAAAAACGTCGTACGGAAGAGCAAATGGCTAAAAGTTCTGTTGGAGTCGGTAAATCAGCGCCGGATTTTAAATTAAAGACCCCTGAAGGAAAAACAATTTCCCTTAGCTCACTTAAAGGTAAGTACGTACTGCTCGACTTTTGGGCATCATGGTGCGGCCCGTGCCGACATGAGAATCCTAACGTTGTCAGAGCCTGGAATAAATACAAAAATAAAAACTTTGAAATCCTGAGCGTTTCCCTGGATAACAATAAGGATGCATGGGTTAACGCCATAAAGAAAGATAACCTGACATGGAAGCATGTTTCCGATCTAAAAAAATGGCAATCTGAAGTCGTTCCATTGTTTGAATTGCAAGGAATACCTGCAACTTTCCTTTTAGATCCGGAAGGTAAAATTATAGCCAGAGACCTCAGAGGAGCCGCTTTAGAGCAAAAACTTTTCGAAATTTTTAATTAAATAAAACAAAACCACCCATATCTTCAGTTTCCTATAAAAGACAAAGTGTAGTATGGAAAATAGAAATCGAATCAGGGGAAAACGACTAAAGCAAAAGAAAGCTAAGGTTGAGAAGTACCAGGAACATGAAGGAAGTGAATATATTTCCTTAGCATCTGAACAAGATCATATGGAAAACTTTGATTTTGATAAAGCAAAGGGATATAAAAAATCATAAGAGGCAATGTTGCCTCTTTTTTTTATCTTGACAGGCCTGTATCATTAAAAAAGGGATCACTATAAAACTCATCATCAGACAGAGCTTGAGAACGCTCTCCACGTAAAACTTCTATCAGGCTATGCTCATAATCCCGGGTTACCACACCACCATGATAAACGGGAGAACGTAAAAGCTTTTGCTTATCCAGACGATCCACGTAAACCCTGTCGTCTCCTTCCTTACCCAATTTCACGAATCCAATCGGGATAATCAGGTGACGATCACCTGCGGAATGAGCCAATTCAGGAAATGCTTTTACATCCACATACCTGACTTTCTTCATTGCCTTGTCAACAATAAGGTCATTTACCCTCCCAATAAGCTCATTACCTATACCCACCACCTCCCAGGAACGAATATCCGGATCCTCATTGGCTACTTCATAATCTGAAAGCTCACTAAGTTTATATAAATGCTGATTTTTCATTTTCCCTGATTTAATATGCTAAACAACCTCATCTTCTTCATCAAAAGCCATAAGGCGAATGGCCTCTCCCGCCCTGTAGAAAAAAGAATCTATTTGATCACGTTGATCAAGCAGTGTTTGTTCAGGTTCAACAGCTTCTGCCGCAGCCCGCACCCGGCTTACCTCATACTCCCTTCCGGGAAACCTTTGGCGCTGCATATGCTCCATCCAGGCAGAAGCATTAAGCAGAGCCCGTCTTAAGGTGTCGGAATGCGTAAGCGCAGCAGGGTCTTCCTGTAGAAAATTAGCACGACGGTATAACTGTCGTCTACGCTCACCATAGCTTATACCTTCAACGTTAGCACTTCTGGAAAGCGCTTCCATTGCATTGGTAAGATGTTTGATTCCATTGGCTGTATAGGCATGAACAGGCCCCATATCTTGTCCTGCTTCCTTCTCCTGTACAAAAGTAAGAAAGGCCTGAACCTCTTCCGGAACAAAGGGTTCATGCAATGCATGCTCATCAGCAGGTGCAGGATCCTCAATATTGGCCATTCGCTGCTCTCTGTCAAATACCCGGACAATAATCCAGATAATAAATATGCCGGCAATAACCATAGCCACCCATGGCCATATGGGTCGTTTTTTTTGTATTCTTATATCAGCCATAGACTCTGCTTTTCAAAACTATAACCTAAAAATAAAGATTTAGTTAAAAAGGTTGGTAAAAGAGAAATAAAGTGAAGCAGGATTAGCATACACCATGAATAAAAAATGAATCCCTGAGCTAATATCATCAGCTCATTTTTCCTTAATTAGGGAACTTAGGAAACAAACTAAAAGAGGCTGAACAAAGCAGCCTCTTTTAATCAATAAGTCTTATTTATCTTATTTTTTTACAATAACCGTTCTTGTTTGAAGAATACCAAAAGTCACACTATTGATAATCATGTCCACCAGATTAGTCCTTGTATCAATGGTATAATCTGTTGCACCACCTGCCATAGCTTGAGAATCAGCTTCATGAATTCTGTTTTGCAAGATATAAATGGATTTTTTCCTTACTTCAGTAGATCCTTGAGCTCCGGCTCCAACAGTATGGGTATTAATCATGCAAGAAGTCATTGATATTCCTAAAATAAGTGCCACGAATAAGCTTTTAATTTTCATACTAAAAATAGTTTTGGTGATGCCTAAAAATATTAAAAGGTAGCACTAATACTTTTTGTTCAAAATTTCGCTTAGAATAAATGCATTTCTGGCACCCTGAGGATTCTTTAATGAATTTAGCAGCCCCTGATAGGAATTCACCTTTTGACTTACCGGCAATACGGTTTCTTCCTCCTTCTTATCTTCTATTTCAATAGATTTATATTTAACCTTCCCCTCTTCTTTTACCACTGGTTTCTTTTCAAGCTTATGGTGAACACCTTTAGGCATTTCCGGCTCGGAGGTAATTTCCCTTTCAACCCTTCTTCCTCCCCTTTCCATTTCCTCCAATATATCATCAAATGTAAATATCTGTCTTGGCTGAGGAGCTCGCTCCTGCTGTCCTGTATGAGCAGGACGCTCTTTCAACAAAGGTCTTTGTTGTTCCCGACGATCCATTGATTGCTGAGGCCCGGGTCTCCTATACTCCTGTGGGGGTGGCAATTCTTGTGCATCTTCGTCAGGCAAGCCCGTTCCCTTACTTGATTTATTGCTCTTTATCAACTGATACACAAAATAAACTACCAGTAAAACAATGTAGATTAAAACTTTAAAATCTTCCATATTACAAATCTATAAATTAATATTAAATTTGTACTCTTCTCAATATAAAAAAGCATGCAACTTAGCAAACTTGAGATAAAAGGATTTAAGAGTTTTGGCGATAAAATCGTCATTAACTTCAATGAAGGCATAACCGGGATCGTAGGCCCCAATGGTTGTGGAAAGTCAAACATCGTTGATGCCATCCGCTGGGTTCTGGGGGAACAGAAAACACGTGCCCTCCGGTCAGAAAAAATGGAAAACGTCATATTTAATGGCACAAAAAACCGCAAGGCCCTGCAAATGGCAGAGGTTTCATTGACATTTAACAACACAAAAAACCTTTTGCCTACCGAATATTCTCAAGTAACCATAACCCGAAGATACTATCGCTCCGGTGAAAGCGAATACCTGCTCAACGGAGTAACCTGCCGTCTCAAAGACATCACGAACCTTTTCCTTGACACGGGAATAGGCTCAGACAGCTATGCCATTATAGAGCTTAAAATGGTTGATGACATTCTTAACGACAGAGAAAACTCCCGAAGAGGACTTTTTGAAGAAGCTGCCGGAATTTCAAAATTTAAAATCCGGAAAAAAGAAACCCTGCGGAAGCTGGAGGATACAGACAAAGACCTGGAGCGTGTGGAAGACCTGCTTTTCGAAATAGGGAAAAACCTTAAAAGCCTTGAAAAACAAGCCAAGCAAACAGAGAAGTATTTCAAAATTAAAGAAGAATACAAAGTTGTAAGCATTCAATACGCTAAAGCAACCATCAAAACTCAACAGGAAACCTTAAAAGAACTTCAACAACAACTAAATCAGGAGAACGACAATAAACTTGCTATACAGACCAAAATCAGTGAAAAAGAAAGTGAAGTAGAAAAACTAAAAGCTGACCTGGTAAACAAAGAAAAACTTTTATCCTCCAGACAAAAATCACTCAACGAACATGTCAATAAGATCAGGCAGTACGAAAGTGATAAAAAGATAAAAAACGAACGGCTGAATTTTCTTAATGAGAAATTAGCTAGCACATATGAACAGATTGACCAGGATAGAAAAAGTAATGAACGGGCCGAGTTCAGCATTAAAAGCCTGGAAAACGAACACGAAGTACAGCAGAAAATATTAGCAGAAACTGAAGCCAGGCTGGAAATCTATAAAAAGGAATATGAAGAGCAAAAGAACAAAACCGCTGCCCTTCAGGAAGAATCAACCGTTCTCAATAACCACCTGAGAAAGACGCAGGAAGAAGTTTATCAATTAAACAAAAGCATTGAAATCAACAACATCCAGTTATCTACCTTAAAACAGGAACTGGAAAAAACTGCCACCGATACCTCAACCAATGAAGCCAACCTCAATAATTTTGAGGTCAAAATCAAAGAAGTTGAAGGAACGCTGAATGCCAAAACCGAAGAATTTGAAAAACTTCAGAAACAGGAAGACGATAATAAGGCAAACATACAGACCCTGGAGGAAAATCTCAACCTCATAAAAGATGAGCTGAATGAAACATCCAGAAAAATTGATGCTAAGCAAAACGAATACAGCCTGACCAAATCAATGGTTGAAAACCTGGAAGGATTCCCTGATGCCATAAAGTTCCTAAAGAAAAATGCCTCCTGGAGCAAGGACACTCCACTCCTTTCAGACATCCTTACCTGTGACGAAAACTACCGGATAGCCTTTGAGAATTTCCTGGAACCCTATATGAACTACTATGTAGTGGAGAATCCGGCTCAGGCATTGCAGGCAGTAAATCTCCTGAGCGATGCCGCCAAAGGCAAAGCAAACTTCTTTATTCTATCATTTTTTGAAAACTATCACTCCTCCTCTCCCGGCCAGTATGAAAATTGCATATCCGCAGTGGATATCGCTGAGTTTGACACAAAGTACCGGGGACTGGTCAACTACCTTCTTGACAATGTATACATAGTTACACAAAATCAGGAAAAGCTACCCGACAATCAGGATGCCGTGTTCATCACTCAAAATGGGAAAATAACCAAGCGTAAATACAGCATTTCCGGTGGGTCCGTAGGTTTGTTTGAAGGTAAAAGAATCGGAAGGGCCAAAAACCTGGAAAACCTGGAAAAGGAGATCAAAATACTTAAGGAAAAACTCGAAAAAATTAACAACACCCTTAAGAAAAAGCAGGTTGAACTCCTTAAATTGAAGGAAAACACCAAAAACGAGCAAATTGAGAAGCTCCGAAATGAGATCAATCTGATCAATCAGGAATATGTAACCCTGAAAACCAAAAAGGAACAGTTCGAAAACCTTATTAATACCAATTCCTTAAGAAGGGAAGACATACTAGAGCAGATCAGCATACTGGAAGAAACCCTTCAGAAAAACTTACCCGATGCAGAAAAGGGAAAAACGGACCTGCAAGATCTCGAATCCAGATTTAAAGAGATTGCCGATGAGTTGAACGTTCATAATGAGGAACTCACAAAAAAATCATCGAGGTTTAACAGTGAAAACCTTTTGTTCCATCAACAACAAAATAAAGTCAACAGCACCGAGCAGGAAATCAGCTATAAACGAAATGCCTTCGACTCAAGTAAGGCAAGGATAGAGAAAAATCAGGAAGAAGCTAAAAAAACCGATGCCGAGATCAAAAACCTTCTGGAAAAGGCCGATCTGAACGATGACGAACTGGTGGAGATGTACAAGGAAAAAGAAAGCATTGAGCTGGGCGTAAATGAAGCTGAAAAAGAATACTATGCTTCGCGCAACAGCATTGACGACATGGAGAAAGATTCCAGGGAGCTGCGCAAGCAAAAAGAAAGTTCCGATACCATCACCCAGGAGGTTCAGGCAAAGCTTAACGAAAACAAACTCTCCCTGACGTCCATTAAAGAAAGACTTTCTGTAGAATTCAATGTAAACCTTGATGATATCCTCAAGCAGGAAACCGAGGAAGCAGAAGAACAGGACGAACAGGAATTGAAAAAAAGAATCGACCAGATAAAAGCAAATATTGAGCGCATAGGCCCAATCAACCCCATGGCTATGGAGGCTTACAATGAAATTCAGGAACGCTTCAAGTTCATTTCAGACCAGAAAGAAGACCTGAAAAGTGCCAAAAAATCACTCATGGAAACCATTTCCGAGATTGACACAGTAGCCAAGAGCACCTTCATGGAGGCCTATGACAAAATCCGGGCAAACTTTATTTTGGTTTTCCGCTCCCTGTTTTCCGAAGAAGACAGTTGTGACCTGAAACTTTCTGATCCGGATAACCCCCTGGATTCAACCATTGAAATTATGGCCAAACCCAAAGGGAAAAGACCTTTGACCATCAACCAACTTTCCGGAGGAGAGAAAACCCTTACCGCCATTTCCCTGCTCTTTGCGATCTATCTAATTAAACCTGCCCCCTTCTGTATTTTCGATGAGGTCGATGCACCACTTGACGATGCCAACATCGATAAGTTTAACAACATCATTCGTAAGTTTTCGGAGGAGTCGCAATTTATCATCGTTACCCACAACAAGCGCACCATGTCCAGCACCGATGTTATTTATGGAATTACCATGGTGGAACAAGGAGTATCAAGGGTTGTGCCGGTAGACTTGAGGTCTCTGGTATAGTATAAGCAGAGCGAGTAAGTATAAAAACATATTTTGGGACGCCCTCCCCTGCAAGCATTCCGGTAGCCCTCCTCTGGCGGGGCTACCGGTAGCCCTTACCGATACGGCAGCAGTAATTTTCGATATGGTGCCTTGAAGAAAGGTATGTTTACTTAAAGCGATAAAATCGCTGATCTCACCAGCCCTCGTTACAACCCTAAATCCGCAAGTTCTTAATTTTTAAGGAAACAGCGGCTCTTCAATTCCAAATTGTACTTCAATTTTGGAGTCAAAGACACTAAAATGGCGCTTCCTATTTGGAAGATTTTTTTC
>JBKBXU010000129.1:0-11978 GCA_046313675.1 Cytophagaceae bacterium | reverse complement strand
CCGTTGAAAAACAAGCTAAAGTTTCTCTTGAACCTGTGGTAAATGGAGTTCTTGGAAAGGATAAAAACATGAGTGACATGAGTTGCTCACTGGATAATCCTGAAGGCTGCGAATCCTGCAGCGGTTAATTTATTAAACAATACCTGCTTATAATGAAGGCTATCCCAAAGGGGTAGCCTTTTTTTTGCCCATCTGATGTTTGTTAAGTTTATTTTGTTTTTGTTAAACAAAATTCCGCTTATTAGGTTATTTTTTTACTTTATCCCATACGTAAATTGTTTGTTTGCTTTTTTGTTTAACTTTTTTTTAAATTTGATAAACAATATCTTGCTTAATTGCCTGCTGATAATTATATTTGTTTAAACAACTAATTGCAGGTATGACAACTTTGGAATTTACTTATGGTGTGCAGGAGGCACTACATAAACTTAAACCGGCAGCGTTCAAGCTTACCAGAAATACAGAAGAGGCGAATGATTTATTGCAGGAAACATATGTGAGGGCCTACAATCAAAAAAGTAAGTTCATGGACGGGTCAAATCTGAATGCCTGGATATACACTATTATGAGAAATATTTTCATAAATAATTATCAAAGAATGGTAAGAAGGAAAACATTTCTTGACTCTACGGATTTACAATATCTGGTCAATACACCTGAGAAAGCTTTGAACCACAGGAATAATGACCATACTTTGGCTGGTAACGAGATACGAAAGGCGCTTAAAAAACTTACTGCTGAGCAAAGAAGGCCATTCCTAATGTATTTTACAGGGTATAAGTACCATGAAATAGCAGACAAATTGAATATTCCTTTGGGAACAGTAAAGACTCGGATATATAATGCCAGAAAGACATTACAAGAGCTTTTGAAAGATTACGCCCTTAATTGAAATTATGAAAAAGGCACTTATTATAGGAGCAGGCTTAGGAGGTTTATCCACGGCATTACGACTTTCAACAAAAGGCTATAAAGTCACTATAGTTGAAAAATATCATCAGGCCGGTGGAAGGCTTAATCAATTTGAAAAGGGTGGGTTCACCTTTGATATGGGACCTTCATTTTTTAGTATGAGCTATGAGTTTGATGAGCTCTTTACTTATTGTGGTATTAAGAATCCTCTTACTTATGTTGAATTGGATCCTTTGTATTCCGTAAATTTTAGCGGCAGACCGCAGAACTATAAGATTTTTAAAAATTTAGAAAAACTGGCTCTGGAGTTTAAATCTGTTGAACCTGATTTTAAACGAAAAGCAGAAAAATATCTCTTAACCGCAAAGGAAATTTTTCATGATACGGAATACAGGGTTATTAAGAAGAATTTTTCAGGTAAATTGAATTATTTGTATTCCTTAACAGGTGTTCCTCCTAAGCATGGTGCTAAGCTTTTTAAGACTATGTGGAAAGAATTGGGAGACCATTTCGAGTCAGAAGATGTTAAGATCATATTTTCTCTGGTAGCTTTTTTTCTAGGCTCTACCCCTTTCCAGACACCGGCCGTTTACAGTTTGCTTAATTATACGGAATTGCAACATGACGGCTATTGGAATGTAAAAGGAGGCATGTATAAGATCACAGAAGAAATAGTGACCCTGTTGAAGGAAAGAGGAGTTGAGATGGAGTTTAATACGGAAATTACCGGACTGGATTTTGATAAAGGACAACTTAGATCTGTGATTGATTCTACGGGTAAAAAATGGGAAGCAGATGTTTTTGTTTGCAATGCTGACGCAGCTGCTTTCAGAGGTAAGGTTCTAAATAGAAAGAAATTTTCTGAAGCAAAGTTGGACAAGATGGATTGGACATTGGCTCCCTTTACCATTTATCTGGGTGTAAAAGGTAAGATTGATACGCTTCATCATCACAACTATTTCTTGGGAAATAATTTTAAACAGTATTCAGATACAATTTTTAAAACATCTATTACTCCGGAAAAGCCATACTATTACGTAAATGTAAGTTCAAAATCCAATCCTGAATGTGCGCCGGAGGGATGTGAAAATCTATTTATCCTGTGTCCTGTTCCTGACAAGAGGTTCAAGGCAAATTGGGATGATAAAGAAGATCTTGCAAATACTATTATCAGAGATTTGTCAAGCCGAACATCTTTTGATATTGAATCTAATCTGCTTTCTAAAACAATTCTGGATCCAAACGATTGGGAGAGTAAGTTTAATTTATACAAAGGCAGTGGGCTTGGACTTGCTCATGGCATGAAGCAGGTCGGGGGTTTTCGTCCCGCCAATAAAGATGAAGTATTTAGCAATCTATATTATACAGGAGCGTCTACTGTCCCGGGTACCGGCCTGCCCATTGTAGTAATTAGTTCAAAACTAGCAACGGAAAGAATATTAAACGATCATGGAGCTATATAACATAACCACTTTTGATTGCAGTAAGGTCATTACGAAGCACTACAGTACCTCTTTCACACTTGGTATTAAAACCTTGCATAAGCAATTGCATAGGCCAATTTATGGCATTTATGGATTTGTACGCTATGCCGACGAGATCGTGGATACATTTCATGGTTTTGATAAAAAGGAATTATTGCAAAGCTTTAGAGAGGATACATTTAAAGCGATAAAAAATAAAATAAGCCTTAACCCGGTGCTTAATTCTTTTCAATTGGTCGTTAATCAATATGGTATTGAGCATGAATTGATCGAAGCCTTCTTGGATAGCATGGAAATGGATCTGTATAACAAAAACTATCAGCGCGAGGATTACGGTAAGTATATATATGGATCGGCTGAAGTTGTGGGACTGATGTGCCTAAGGGTTTTTCTTGATGGCGACAATGAGCAGTATAATCAGCTCAAAGGTTTTGCAAGAAAATTGGGTTCAGCTTTTCAAAAGGTCAATTTCCTGAGGGACATAAACAGTGATTTTACAGAGCGGGGACGAATTTATTTTCCCGGCGTTGACTTTACACGTTTTAACGCTGAGCAGAAGAGATTGATTGAAGAGGATATCAAGGCGGATTTTGAGGAAGCCTTAAAGGGAATCAGAAAATTGCCTCCTCCTGCCAAGATGGGGGTTTACCTGGCGTACATTTATTACCTTACCTTGTTTGAAAAAATCAAAAAGATGCCCGTAGGAAAAGTTCTAAGTGAACGGATACGTGTGCCGGACAACATTAAATTTGCTTTGCTTTTAAAAACCTATTTCAGAACCAGTTTTAACAGCATATGACTTTATTATTGAGTATATTATTATTGACTAATATTGTTGGCAAGGATCTCAGTTTGCAGCAAGTCCGTGAAACGTTTGCTAAAGCAGTGGAAGATGTAAGTGAAAACAAGAAGCTTCTGACCAGCCTTGAACATGTGAATGTATCCCAGCCGGTTTTATTGGCATACAAGGGGGCTGCAGTTGCATTAATGGCAAAGCATTCATATAACCCTTATGCTAAGCTAAGTTTCTTGTCAAAATCTCAAAAAATTCTGGAAGAGGCGGTAACGGCTAGCCCTAAGGATATTGAAATTCGCTTCTTACGCTTCTCAATTGAACATTATGTGCCTTCATTTCTGGGTTACAGTAAGCATTTGGAGGAGGACCGGCTGGCGATCGTGGAGAATATTAATCAATATTATTTCAAGGAAAGAGATATTGTCATAAACGTAGCAAAGTTTATGATCGCATCTGAAAGATGCACGAAGGAAGAGATACAAATCTTAAATAAATATGTAAGGTAATGCTCACATACTTATTACTCAATATCGGTTCTATAGCATATCCATTATATGCATCCTTTGATAAAAGGCTTAATTTCTATAAGAAATGGAGGTACGCTCTGCCCGGTATTTTATTAACTGCGGCCTTCTTTATTTTTTGGGATATTATATTCACGCAAAGAGGGGTATGGAGTTTTAATGAAGAGTACCTGATCGGACTGTATTTCTATAATTTGCCCATTGAGGAGTGGTTGTTTTTTATTGCAATTCCTTTTGCCTGCCTGTTTATATATGAAGTTGTAAAATATTATTTCCCGAATCCTGAGTTTAACATAAGCCTGCCTATTGTTTTTATTGTCGGTCTGCTTGCAGGGCTTGGCATTGTGAACTATGACAAACTATATACCTTTTATGCCTGCATATTTACAGCCGGCTTTTTGTTGCTTCATTATTTCATGTTTAAAGGAAAATATTTAAGGCACTTCCTGATCGCTTATGGCTTTCATTTAATTCCTTTTCTTTTGGTAAATGGTGTTTTGACAAGCTTACCCGTTGTTAGCTACAATGATATGCACAATCTGCAGATAAGGATAATAACAATTCCTATTGAGGATGCTATTTATTCGATGCTTTTGTTATTGATGAATATAACGTTTTATGAAATTCTCTATAATAAAAGAAAACCTATTGTTTCACAATTAGTTAAACAGCTATGAAACTTAATATAACCATTGATGATAATTCAGGTTTCTGTTTTGGGGTAATTTATGCCATAGAGATGGCAGAAAGCATTCTTGAAGAGAAGGGCTATTTATACTGCCTTGGCGATATCGTTCATAATGAAGAAGAAATCAAACGGCTGATTGATAAAGGATTGAGGGTTATAGATTATAAGGAATTACAAAATCTCAAGAATGAACCTGTATTAATACGTGCTCATGGGGAACCGGCATCTACTTATGAGCTTGCCTCAAAAAATAATCTTGAGCTGATTGATGCATCTTGTCCTGTTGTTTTGAAGTTGCAGAATCGAATAAAATCTGCTTATGACAGCAGCATACCCATCTATATTTATGGGAAAAATGGTCATGCGGAGGTGGTTGGCTTACAATCTCAAACAAACAATGAAGCTATTGTCTTTGCTGATGAATCAGAGCTGGATATTCCCAATTTGCCTAAAAAAATTGCGGTATTCAGTCAGACAACAAAAAGCACGAAAAGTTTGTATGAGATCAAAGATAAACTCATTAATTCCGGGGTAGAGGTGGAATTTAATGATACCATTTGCCGCCAGGTTTCAAATCGGGACAAGGAGCTTTCTATATTTGCTAAAAAGTTTGATAAGATAATTTTTGTGGCCGGGAAAAAGTCCTCTAATGGGAAGGTTTTATACAATGTGTGTTTGCAAAGCAATCCGGATACGCACTTTATAAGTTCAGAGGAAGAACTTCAGAAAACGATTTTTAGGGACAATGAAACTATTGGCATATGTGGGGCAACCTCTACCCCCAGATGGCTTATGGAGAAGGTTAAAGATAAAATATTAAGCTTCGCATGAGTTATAAGATCCTGTCTAGGAAATATCAGGGTGTTGGAATAGCCTGCCTGCTAATAGTTTTGTGGTTTCTGGCACTATTTATATTTTTGAGCATACAGGTTTCTTATACCAACCCTTTCATCTATCTTTTTATTCTCATTCAAACGCATTTATATACCGGAATTTTCATTACAGCACATGATGCCATGCATGGGTCTGTTAGCAGAAACAAAACCCTGAATAAGCTTATCGGGCAAGCCTGTAGTTTATTATTTGCCTTTAATAACTATAATTCTCTTTATATTAAGCACCATCGCCACCACAGGTTTCCTGTGACAGAAAATGATCCTGATTATTATGATGGAAATTTCTTTGTATGGTATATTAATTTTTTAAAGCAATATATAAACGTGTGGCAAATTCTATTGATGGCTGTTGCATATAACCTATTAAAATTGGTTTTTTCAGAGGCAAATGTTGTGTTGTTCTGGATGCTTCCTTCCATTCTGAGCACTTTTCAATTATTTTATTTTGGCACCTATCTGCCTCATAAAGGAAACCATATGCCGGAAAATAAGCATAAAGCAAGAAATCAACGCAAAAACCATCTTCAGGCCTTTTTATCCTGCTATTTTTTTGGATATCACTATGAGCATCATGATAAACCATATATCCCCTGGTGGCAACTCTATAAGGCAAGGTAAATTCTTTTAAAGGGAAGGATTTTGGGATGAACTGGAAGATTGTTCTAACGAAGCAGTATTTTTTTTGAAAAAAATTCGTTTTATTTCAAATAATTGGTAAACTTGAGGGACTATTTTTACGTAAGCAGAGTATTAAATTAGTCTCACAAATGATAGATCTAAAAGAATCCAATCCTATGACTTCTATTGATGGAACAAGGGAGAACCAGAACTCATCCCTAATTGTCCTTTCCACTTTATTTTTTATGTGGGGGTTGATAACGGTAACGAACTTTATGCTTATTGATGAGCTGATGAATGTTTTCATGCTCTCTATTACAGAAGCAAATATTATAAATTTAGCTTTCTTTGGCACCTATTTCGTTGTTTCTATTCCGGCCGGAAAATTAATTAATGGCATTGGGTATAAAAACGGGATCATTGCCGGTATTGTAATAGCCGGTATAGGCTGTATGTTGTTTTACCCGGCAGCTGATGCCAGATCATATTCCATGGTATTGCTGGCGATGTTTGTTTTGGCTACAGGAATCACGATTCTTCAGGTTGGTGCTAACCCCTATGTTGTTTTAATTGGAAGAAAACATACCGGAGCCAGCCGTTTGACTCTCGTGCAGGCGTTTAACTCGCTGGGAACGATGCTCGCCCCTCTTCTGGCAGCCGGCCTTTTCATGAAAATTGCGAATTATAGTCCGGCAGAATTAGAAAGAATGAGCCCTGAAGGAATTCGGGATGCTGCCGCTACCTATGTTCAGCTTCCATACCTTACTTTGGGTGCCATAATGTTTTTATTAGCACTTTTGGTTGGTTTTTCTAAACTACCTAAAATTATAACACATGAGATGGAGCCTTTGGTTAAAGAACCTGCCAGTGGCCCAAGGAAATATGTATTACAGTTTCCTCACCTTGTTTTAGGAGCTCTTGCCATTTTTGCTTACGTTGGAGCAGAAGTTACATTAGGAAGATATCTTGTATTACAGCATATACAGGCGACAATACAAGGATCTATAACAGGAAATCAGGGTCTTGCACCAATGATAGAACGATTAATTGTTTTTTATTGGGGTGGTGCCATGATTGGCCGTTTCTTTGGAGCGTATATTTTGACAGTTTTGAGCCCAAGAAAACTAATAGGTCTTTGTTCTTTGATAGCTGCTGTCCTGGTAGCAGCCTATGCTTTCAGTGGCCCATCAACAGATACATCGTTATGGCCAATAGTTGCAGTAGGCCTGTTTAATTCCATTCTTTTCCCTTGTATTTTCTCAATGGGTATAGATGGATTAGGCAAATTCTCTGAGGAAGGATCTTCAATACTTATTATGTCCATCGTAGGTGGGGCAATTACGCCATTTATTTTCTTTGAATTAATGGACGTGTCTGTGATAGCAGCCTTTGGGTTAATTATTCTTAGCTACCTATATATTACCTTTTACGGATTCAAAGGATCTGTTTATAAGAAAAAATAAAGGTTATTCAGAAAATAAGCATAAAAAAAAGGAAGAGATGTGCCACTCTTCCTTTTTTTTATTTAGGTAATTATAGCTCTACTTCCACCTGGTTCTTTAAAAGATCATCCATAGTCTCTCTTTTACGAATCAGCATTGTCTTGCCCTTATAAACCAGGGCCTCCGCCGGGCGGAATCGCGAATTGTAGTTTGAGCTCATGCTAAAACCATAAGCACCGGCATTTTTTAAGGCCAGCAAATCCCCTTCTCTAACCTCGCTAATGTCAAGGTCAGTACCAAAGGTATCTGTTTCACAAATGTACCCTACGATGGTATATTTACGCAATTCTCCTTTGGGATTTGAAATGTTTACAACATCATGATGTGCACCATACATCATAGGGCGTATCAGGTGGTTTAAGCCGGAATCAACACCTACAAACGTACAGGCGGGTGTAGGTTTTACGACATTTGCCCTTACTAACAAAAGGCCACTTTCGCTCACCAGAAACTTGCCCGGTTCAAACCATAGTTCCAGCTTGCGCCCGTAACTTTCACAGAATCGTATAAAAGCATCGGACATTTTCTCTCCCAAAGCTTCAATATCGGTTGAGTGGTCTCCAGCCTTGTAGGCAACTTTAAAGCCACTACCAAGATCTATAAATTTAAGATCCGTAAAGTTTTCAGCCAATTTAAACAGGACTTCCGCGGCCTTAACGAAGGCGTCCGGATTTTTAAAGTCCGAGCCACTGTGAATATGCAATCCGCTTATGGAAAGGTTAAATTCCTTTACAACCGCATAAATCTCCTCTATTTGTTCTATAGAAACTCCAAATTTAGACCCCTTGTGCCCGGTCATAATTTTTACATTCCCACCTGCATCAATGTGTGGGTTTATTCTAATGCAGCAAGGGTAGCTGTTGCCATATTCTTTTCCGAATTTTTTGAGGTAAGGGATACTATCAATATTTATAGTTACCCCCATTGATACCGCCTCTTTAATCTCTTCAAAAGGAACACAGCTTGGGGTAAACATGATATCAGCAGGAGGCACACCGGCTTTTGTTGCCAAATGTAATTCCTGTATGGAAACAACATCAAAACCGGCTCCGGCATTTTTTAATAATTTGATGATTGCTTGATTTGTAAGGGCTTTAGCGGCATATTTTATTTTTACATCTACATTTTTAAAGGCAGATTTAAGTCGTTGGTATTGGCTAAGAATTTTGTCAGCATCATAGACATACAATGGAGTGTCAAACTCTTCACTAATTTCCTCTACATTGACACCCTGAATCTGATAAGTTGAATTTAATAATTGCATAATTTTAGTTTAATATGCAAAGATAAATATTCCCAAGTCAAGAAGATAAATTGTGATAATTTTATTATAAAAATTGAGCAAAGTGCCTTATATTAGTATTTTTTATACATTATATTGTATTTTTATTTTGACAGAAAAATAAATCGGAAAGAATGAAAAGATTATTACTCTTAAGTATAGCCATTGTTCTTGTAAGCATTAGCAGTTCTAAAGCTCAGGATTTACTCCATTACTGGAATTTTAATAGTGAGGATCTTGAAGTAGCTCTGGAGCCAACTTCCACGATCGGTGGTGCCTCTATAGAATATATTGCTAATCCACCAGCTTTTTGGGATTTGGCCGGAGAGGGATCTCTTTTAAATGCTCGCAATGAAGATGCTGCAGGTAATTCTTTAAGGGTTAGAAATCCTGCCGGCCGGGTTCTTTTACATCTTCCTACCGTGGGTCATGAAAACATTAAATTATCCTACGCTACCCAAAGGACGAATAATGGTATGTTAATGCAATTCCTGGAGTATTCAATTGATGGTGAAACTTTTTTGGACAGCGACTTCTTTGTCCCGTATGTAGATACTGAATTTCAAGAGTATGAATTTGATTTCAGCGCCATTGCAGGTGTGGCCAATAATCCGAATTTCAAGGTAAGAATTTATTTTGAGCATCAGAATCTCGGGACAAGCGGAAATAATCGTTTTGACAATATTGCTCTGGAAGGTAGTCCGGCAAGCTTTGAACAAAACTATTATTTGGTAAACCTTACAGTCAACGATGAGTATAGTCCGGTTAGAGATGCGGAGGTTACATTAGATGGAATTAGCAGAGTGTCGGATCGTTTAGGGCGGGTTTCTTTCTTCCTTCAGGATGGAGAATATACAGCGCAAGTCTCTGCCATAGGCTATGTACCGGCATCAGAAGACATATTTGTAAGTAGTGCTAATCAGGATATTATGATTATGCTCAGTACTCCTGCCAATATGGGGCTTATTCATTACTGGAATTTCAATGATAACTCCAGTCTTGACAATCAGATAAAAGCTACCCATACCATTGGTGGAGCAAGAATCCATTATCCCGGATTATGGGATGATGTTGATGACGGGACTTATCTGAATGCCCGTTATGGAGATGTTCCGGGCAGGGCCATAAGGGTAAGAAATCCTGCCGACACCTTATACCTGGCTCTTCCTACCATAGGATTTAAAAATATTATCTTCCAATACGCAGCCAATCGTACCGCATCAGGTATGCAAAATCATAAAGTTGAATATACTGTTGATGGAGAAAATTATACCACTGCCGGACTTGATCCGCACACTGTTGGAATGTTTCCTGAACATAATCTACATAGTTTTGACTTTTCCGGTATAGAAGATGCTAATCATAATCCTAATTTTGCCATAAGGGTTTCATTCTCAGGAAACACGAGTGAGTCAAGTGGAAATAATCGGATAGATAACATCACCCTTGAAGGAGAATCGGATGATTTTGAAACAAATTACTACAAAGCAGAATTCGTTGTTAATGGTAATGGAGCGGCTCTAAAGGATGCTGTCATAGCCATCGGATCACGTACCATAATTACCAATCATTTAGGAGAGGCTACAGTTTTTCTTACTGATGGATCATATAATTTTACTGTAAATGCTCATGGATTTTATGAGGAAGATGGAAGTGTGAATGTAAGTGGAGCAAATGTACAGCAGACCATTACTTTATTTGATGATCCTACCAGCAGGAGCCTTATACATTATTGGAATTTTAATTCAACAGCACAATTTGAAAATGCTATTTCACCCAATGTGACGATTGGGGGAGCCGGCCTTAACTACACTGGTGAATGGGATACCAACAACGAAGGTACAATGCTTAACCGGAGGAACAATGATGCCCCCGGCAGTGAACTGCGACTTCGGAATCCTGCAGGTGTTTTTTATATGGACGTGCCAACGGTGGGATTTGAAAATATAATTCTTACGTATGCCACCCGAAGAACAGCAGCAGGTATGCTTAAGCAGACAATAGAATATAGCACCAACGGGGTTAACTATATATATATGGATGAAATTGATGTCACCGAAGGTTATCAGTTACATCAATTTGACTTTTCACCTTTTACTGCAGCAAACAACAATCCGAACTTCAAAATAAGAATATCGTTTGAAGGCCAGACGGCATGGGAAAGTGGAAACAATCGCTTTGACAACCTTACCCTGGAAGGGAATCCGGGCAATTTCGAAAATACGTATCACAAAATTACCTTTATGGTTAACGGTGAATTCGGCGCTCTTTCCAATGCCTCCATCTCTATTGACAACAAAGAGCTTGTTACAGATTCCCATGGAAGGGCAAGCCTTTTCTTGTTAAATGGCGAGTACTCCTATTTGGCAGATGCTCAGAGGCACGATCCGGCTGAAGGAATTGCAACTGTAAGTGGTAGTGACCAGTTAATCACTGTAAATCTATCGCCTGAAGAGACCGATAGGGAAATGATGTATTATTGGAACTTCAATGCCCCTGAATTAGCTGAAGCCCTTAACCCAAATGTGTCAGTTGGAAGCCCTTTATTATTGTATGAAAATGCTGTATGGGATCTTTTTCAGCAAGGTTCAGCTATTAATTCACATGGAAGTGAAGCGGGAAGCGCATTACGGGTAAGAAACCCAGCCGGGGTTTTGGAAATGCATTTACCTACGACCGGTTATGAAGATATCATTTTAAGATATGCCGCTCATAGATCCGGCAGTGGTATGCTTCAGCATATTGTTGAATACAGTGTTGATGGGGTTGCCTTTACTTCCGATGGGCTTAGCAATTCAACGGTAGATATTACGACAGAATATCAGCTTTTTGTGTTTGATTTTTCAGAAATAGACGGTGCGGAAAACAATCAGGATTTTCGTGTTCGAATCCGCTTTGAAGGTAATACTACTGGGGAAGCGGGCAACAATCGTTTTGATAACCTGAGCCTTACCGGTTCGCCAATGGAGGGTCTTCACAGGATAAACTTCCTTATTACTTCCGGTTCGGAAGGTTTGAGCGAGGCTGTAGTTCGTATCGGCGACCGTGTATTTACCAGCAACTTTTATGGATATGCCAGCATACACCTGCCGGACGGTACTTACCAGTATATTATTCAACATGCGGAAAAAGGAACCTTGGATGGAGAATTTACCGTAGCTGGTTCAAACCTTGATCTGGAGATTTCAATGGATCAGGCTTTTCGCCCAACATTGACTATCAATTTTAGTCATGGTGGAAACCCTGTTGAAGGAGTTCGCTTGATTGTAGGAGATG
>JBKBXU010000128.1:0-12100 GCA_046313675.1 Cytophagaceae bacterium | reverse complement strand
CCTGAGGTTAATGCCGGCCCTGACCGTAGCCTTTGTGCGGATATAGAGTATATCCAGGTTAACGGTGTTGTTGAGAACACAGTAGGAGGTGGTGTTTGGACAAGTTCAGGCACAGGTAATTTTCAAAATGCCAATATGCTCAGCACGCGCTATTATCCTTCTTCAGCCGACAGGAGCAGTCCGGATCCTCTTGTTCTGCGATTGAGTACTGCCGATGCTGGTGTTTGTGCCGAAGTATATGATGAGCTGACGATAGAATTTACGCCTGTCCCTACTGTGGAGGCAGGTCCGGATATGACGGTATGTGCCGATACTTCGGGAATACAGTTGAATCCGGTTAATATTACCAATGCACTTGGTGTACAGTGGAGCTCTTCGGGCAGCGGAGGTATGTTCTACCCCAATGCGCAGACGGCAGCTTCCCGTTTTGTACCTTCACCTTCGCAGATTGCTTCCGGCAGTGTTGTTCTGACTATCACTACGACCGGCAATGGTTCCTGCCAGCCGGCCAGCGATCAGCTTACTCTTACTATTATAGGTGTCCCTACCGTTAATGCAGGTACAGACCGTACGATATGCTCCAGTGTTGCCGATGTACAGCTTAACGGAAGTGTGAATGTGAGCGAAGGCAACAACAGTGTTTTATGGACGAGTTCGGGTTCGGGCAGTTTTGACCCGGATGCGACAAGCCTTACTCCCAGATACATCCCATCGGCAGCCGATCGTGGTGCCGGCCTTGTCAGGCTGACCCTTACCACTACAGGTACTGATCTTTGCCGTGCGGTATCAGATCAAATGACCATTACGATATCGCCTGAACCACTTGCCGTTGCCGGCAATGACTTGACTCTTTGTGCATCGGAGACGACAATTTCCCTGAACGGTTCTGTTACCAATGCTACGGGCGGTTCCTGGACTACAACAGGTTCGGGAGGTTTTACCCCTAATCGCCATCAGCTTGCAACGAGTTACTCTATTACCGGTGCAGACCGTACAGCGGGTACAGTTACCTTTACCCTGACTACTACAGGCCATAGTTCGGTGTGTCCACCGTCCAGTTCGGCCTTTACTGTAAATATAGATCCTGTTCCTGCCGTAAACCCGGGGCCTCCGCAAGAGGTTTGCGCCAACGGCAGTGCGGAGTTGAACGGTTCGGTTACCAATGCGACCAGGGGAGTTTGGACGAGTTCCGGCTCGGGCTATTTTACGCCGAACAATTTTGCACTTGATGCAGAGTATGTCCCATCGGAAGGCGATGTTACCGCCGGAAATGTTACCCTTACCCTTACTACAGAGAACGACGGCGTGTGCCCGGATGTATCCGGTACCCTTGCGTTGACGGTACATCCGGTACCAACTGTGGATGCGGGACATGATGTGGCTATATGTGTTGGAGAAGATAATGATATTGCTCTTTCCGGAGTTGTTAACAATGCTGAAGGTGGCATATGGACAACGAGTGGGAATGGTTTTTTTAACCCGGATGAAACTGATGTAAGGGCTACTTACCTACACAGTGAGGATGATGTTGAAGACGGATCTGTCATACTTACGCTTACCACTACAGGTACAGGTCCATGTGAGCCGGTATCCGATAATATTACCATTACTTATGTTCCCCGTCCGCTGGTCAATGCGGGCCCTGATATCACTGTATGTGAGGGTACGGCCTTTGTTGAGCTGAATGGAACGGTTGAAAATGCTGAAAGTGGTTTTTGGGAGTCTTTCGGAACAGGGGATTTTAACCCTTCAGAGTTTGGCACGAGTGTGGTTTATGAGCCATCTGCCCAGGATGAGGCTGATGGAGAGGTGATGATTTTATTCTTTGCCGGAGACGCAGGGGTATGCGGAAGTGCTTCAGATACCATGTTTGTTAGATTCTCCAATGAGCCAGAGATTGGCGCCGGTCCTGACCAAACGGTCTGTACCAGCGAATTCCCCATCCGCCTTGCGGGAACGGGAGCCTCTGGCCAATGGATAGACGGACTTGGTACCTTTACCCCTAACAGGCAGTCTTTGACAGCCTCCTATACACCCGATGCTTCTGAGATATCGGCCGGAGAGGTTATTTTGACTATTGAATCCACTAATAACGGAGCCTGTACTCCATCGACGGACCAGGTGCGTTTTGTGATTCTTCCCGGCCCGGAAGTTGATGCGGGCGATGATGTTTTGGTGTGTACTACGGAAAATGAGATTTCACTTGATGGTTCTGTCAGCTTCGGTGGTGGGATATGGACACGCTCGGGCAGCGGTACCATTGTTTCTCCGAATTCTCCTGGAGGAGCCTCGTATATACCATCTGCCGCTGACAAAACTGCGGGCCAGGTTACCCTGACACTTACTTCCCTTGAGAGTACTTGTCAGCCTGTTCGTGACCAGATGGTCATCAGGTTTAGACGTGTCCCAACCCTTACTACCGGTGGCCCTCAATCTCATTGTATTGATGTAAACAGCTATCAGTTGTCGGCTTCGGTTACCCCAACAGGTACCGCTACGGCATGGAGCTCCTCCTCGGGCCATGCAGGCTTTTCCGACCCTGCCATCCTTAACCCGACGTACGCCCCTTCTGCGGCAGACCGTAGCAACAACGGCGTTACCTTGACGATATCCGTTCCTTCTGACGGCATATGTCCGGCAGTATCACGGAACGTCCCTGTCACGATCACCCCTGCGCCAACGGTAAGCACGGCTGCTGACCAGGTGGTGTGTGCAGATACTTCCCGTATAATTCTTGGAGGTACAGTAGGTAGCCCTGCTACAGGTGGCAGATGGACTACGAATGGAACAGGCGACTTTTCTACCACGGCTAATGCTGTTAATACGGCCTATATCCCATCGGCAGCAGACAGGGATTTGAGCAATCTTACCTTTACCCTAACCACGACCGGTAACGGTACCTGCAACAGCCGTTCTGCTGTGATGGATGTGCAGATCAACCAGCCACCGCTAGTTTATGCAGGTCCTGATACGACGGTTTGCGGCGATATATTAGAAGTTGTTTTGACGGGTACTGCTACCAATGAGGCAGGTGTGGTTTGGGAAAGTTCAGGAATAGGAGGTACCTGGCCTTCAGGTAATACATCCGCAACAGCGACTTACCGTCCATCAGCACAGGATAAGGCCAATGGTGGGGTAATATTGACTATGACAACAACAGGTAATAATCCATGCCGGAGCAGATCTGATTATATGGCTATGACCATTACCCCTGTTCCGACAGCCGTTGTGACAGCCGGCCATGACCAGACCATCTGTTACTCCCAACCAAGCATCCAGCTTAGGGGCATCGTTACCATTGCCGGTGGCGGTAGGTGGTCAACGACAGGAGATGGTACTTTTTCTCCTATTGATACAGACCTTAATGCTGTTTATATAGTTGGAGATAATGATCGGGCAACAGGTAGTGCGACCATCCGCCTTACCACGATTGAGAATGGTTATTGTGAAGAAGTTGTTTCCGATGACTTTACCTTAACTATTACACCACTTCCAACTGTTGACGCAGGTGACAACCAGCCCTGGTGTGCTGCCAATACAACGGGGATACAGTTGGATGGAGAAGTGACGAATGCCCTTGGTGGCCGTTGGGCCACTTCAGGAACGGGTATATTTGCTCCTAATGAAAATACACTTAACGCGGTCTATCATCCATCAGCGCAGGACATCAGTGCCGGAAGTGTGACCCTTACGCTGACGACAGTTGGCAGTGGCCCTTGCGGTGCAGTATCTGATTACATGAATGTGACCATTTACAGGCAGCCTATTGTGAATGCCGGTCCTGATATGACCATTTGCCCTGGCGGTACGGCCACTATTACCGGAACGGCTTCTGCCAATGCTACGGTAGGGTGGAGCACCTCGGGTACAGGCTCAATTGTTACGCCTAACCCGGCCAATCCTCTGGTGGTCCAGTATACACCGAGTGCTGCCGATGTAGCATTGGGAAATATAACCCTTACCCTTACAGGTGTAGGTGCCAATGGGTGCGGGCAAAGACAGGACCACATGCGCTTGTCCTTCTATCCGGCCCCAGTGGTCAATGCAGGCAGCGATCGGTATGTGTGCGAAGACCTTCCATCTCTATCGCTGAATGCAAGTGCTCAGAATATTATGCCAGGCTCGGTTGTTTGGAGCAGCACGGGCAGCGGACACTTTACAAGCAATAATTTAGTTGCCTCTTATGTCCCTTCGCAGGCCGACCGTACGGGAGGGGTTCCGATTACCCTTAGAGTAACTGTTACCGGAACCAATAGCTGTACTACGGCAAGCGATGAGTTGGTAGTCAGCTTCCGCCCTAAACCATCTGTTGATGCCGGGGACGCAATAATTTGCCGTTATCAGAACGGTGCCCAGTTGTCGGGACAGGTAACCAATGCCCTTGGAGGTGTCTGGTCGCTTGGAACAGGTAACTACTCACAGAACGTAAATGATCTTAATGGTATTTATTACCCATCAATGGCTGAGGTTAGTGCAGGTATTGCTTCTCTGCGCCTGACTTCTACGGGCAATGGAATCTGTAGCCCGGCCACAGATGTATTAAATATATTGGTGCTTCCTCCACCGGTAGCCAATGCAGGTCCTGACCAGATGGTTTGTGGCGACCCGGTGATTTTGGTTGCCCAGGCAGTTGGCAATGTAAGCTACCGTTGGAACGATGCCAATAGCGGTGCCATAGTAAGTAACTTACAGGTATTGGATTTGACTAATACTCCGCCGACCAGTGACCAACGGTTCAGCTTAACGGTTACCGACAGCCGCAACTGTTCAAGTTCGGATGAGGTTAATGTTCGTGTGATGACCAGGCCTACCGTGGTTGTAGACCCTTATCATTGCCTTGATAACAGTACTATTATTGAGACAACCCTGCAGGATGGATCTCCTGTTGCGGGAATTTATCAATGGTTCAGGGACTCCTCCCCTGTAGAAAATGAGAACAAACCGGTCATTATTCCTGACAGGCCGGGCAGCTATGCCTTGATTTATTCGTTTGGTCATTGTTCGGCTTTCGGCTTGACCCGAATATATGCTCCGCCTGTAGTTACTACGACCGATAAGATCGTGTGCAGAGAGACTTCTGTATCGCTTTCTGTTAGCCCTTCAAATTATACATCGTATACCTGGAGTAATGAAGGCTCGGTTATAGGTTCGGGTGCCACGATCAATGGCATTCCTGCACCGCAGGATTCGTCCTTGTATTATGTAAATGTCACCCATCAAAACCACGAAGGTACTGCGCCTACGATTGTATGTACGGCAGAAGGTGTTTCTAAAATAGTTGCCATCGATCCGCCACAACTGGATATCTCGGATACTTCTATGTGCGCTGGCAACCAGGTGGTGCTTGATGCCAGGCCGGAGAACTACACGTATGCCTATACCCGCTATAACTGGTCCCGCAACGATGTTGCCCTTCCTGATACAGGACATACCATCACAGTTGCTGATCCTGGGGGTACCTATATCGTTTATGTTGGTATCGGGGAATGTTCCAATGCGGACACGGCGGTTGTTTCTTACCATGGTTATCCATTGGTGAGCTTACCTGAAGGCTTGAGGTTCTGTAAGCCTCAGCAAGGCATGATTGAAATAGATGCCGGTGGGGAAGGCCAGAACTTAAGCTACTTCTGGGAGCCGACAGGTGACACAACACGTGTTTTCCAGGCTACTGAAGGAGGTACGTATGTGGTAACGGTCAGTAATGAACACAATTGTTCCAGCCAGGCGCAGGTAAGCGTGCGGGATATATGTCCACCAAACCTTCATGTTCCGAATGCCTTTACCCCTAACAGGGACGGTATGAACGAGTTCTTTAATATTTATGGTAAATACTTCAAGAACTTTGAGATTACCATTTTCAGCCGCTGGGGGGAGATTATCTTCTATTCCAACGATAGGAACAACCTCTGGGATGGTACCTACAGGGGTGAACCTATGCCACTTGGCGTGTACCCTTACATTATTACCTATGAAGGGGAAGAAGAATACAAGGGGCCATATAAACTGGAAGGAAGTATAACTGTGATCAGGTAAGGGTTTATAATTTAAAAATTAAATATATCCGGGTAAGCTGTGAAATGCTTGTCCGGATTTTTTTATTTTCTTACTGTCAATGAATTGCATTTTTTTTGATTTTATTTCTATAGGGAAAGCTTACTTATAATTTTAATTTTTTAATATTAATATTGTAATGTTTTTTTGAAATATTATAATAAAACTAAATTTTGTTATTATATTAGATTTACTGATTTTCAGTAATCTATAAGCTGGATCTGGTATAACCTATTTTTATTTAATTCGTATAAAAAACTTACAAGTATTAAGTTTTGAACCTGAGATGCTCAATTACTATACTATTGAAAATTTCGGAAAAGTTGCATATAAATTAGTAATTTGAATCTTGAAATTAATTACTGCCATGAAACCAATTATCAAACCCATAGTATATTTCTTTAAGAATTTATTTTCTTTCAAGAAATTCAAAAGTATGATAATGCTTTTTTTATTGGCGTTCCATACTTTATTCTTTCACGTCGGCCTCCGTGCAGAAGGTACCCGTGAGTTACGTCCTACTCAGGCAGACCATGGTTATATGCAGATTCATGATGTCGTGGCAGGTGTTGCCCGTCCATTCATGTCTTATGATGCTCCGGAAGAAAGTAGGTTAAACATCAGAATATGTAATGTGGGGGAAAGGATTTATATGGGCTTTCGTACCATGGATAATAATGTGGCGATTTTTTTCCGAGTAAAAGATCCAAATGGGAATCTCGTTACACTTCCCGGTATGGTTGAGGTGGTAGGAGTGCCTAATACGTATGAAGTACCCAGGCCGGTAAATTCTGATAATAATACAAGAGGTTTTATAGGCAATTATAATCGTGCGGTTGAAGGTCCGAGGCAGATAGTAGGTGGGGGAGACGGATATCTTGCTATTGAATACATTTCCACTATGGTAGGTGATTATAGTATTGAATTCAACCCCAACAATCCTGTGACGCTGGTTCAGGCTAAAAGACTTTTCAGGGAATTTGATATAACCGTGGCTTCCCCCGCAAATGAACCAATTTTAGGAAGGCTTTGGTCAATGAATTGGGATATAACACTAAATGCTCAAAATAATCGTTTTAACGCCACTTTTTTTATTTATGCCAAAGACAGTATAATAACTTCGGTAAATTTTAACGGTATGAGGCCTTGGGGTTTTACTATTTCAGCTAATTCCACAGGCCTTTTTGATTCCGGAGATCGGGAGGCAGATAGGATTTCAAGAATAGGTAATTTTTCAAGACCGGAATATATGTTGTTCCTTAATGAGCCCGATCCGGGTTGCTTCCCTAATGGTGAATTTGGAACTCTAACTGAACCAACTACAATTACCGGTTGCGACCCTAACAATCGATGTATAAATATTTATGCTGATAAAGTCGGTGATGTTGAAATTTTACTTGACCTGAACGGCATAGAGGGTTTTCAACCCGATACACGGGATCGAGTTATTTTAGGATCGGTGGTTCCCGGGCATAATTGCATTACCTGGGATAGCCAGGATGGGTTTGGTGATTATCTTCCCCCGGGGAATAACGTTCAATTAGAAGTTAATTATTACAATGGCTTAACCCATTTGCCTTTGTACGATGTGGAGTTTCATGAGGGAGGTTATGTGGTACAATTGGTACGTCCTAATGCAGGGGTTCAGCCTTTGTTATTCTGGGATGATAGACCTATAACCGCAGGTTACGAAATTGATGGCTTGTTTAATCTGACAGGTTGTGATAGTGAAGCCACCGGTGGGTGTCATAGATTTGGCAACAGGGGGCATAATAATTGTAACCCAACCTGTCCGGAGACGATCAATACCTGGTGGTATGCAAACGTTGTTAGGGACGTTGCGGAATACGATATCCCCGACATCTATGTAAATGCGAATACGAACAACCCCCCCGGTACGCGTCATGACACAACGGTTTGTGCTAATACGCCTCCGATCCAACTTAATGGAGGTGTTACCGGGGGTCTTACTTCCACAGGTGTATGGAGTGGTGCTGGCACTTTTGTAGGAGGCAATACTTTATTAAACGCACAATATATACCTACCGCTGGTGAAATAGCAGCCGGTACTACGTATGTAGTATTGACCTCAACGGAAAATCAGGAATGTCCAGAGCAGCGCGATACGATGTGGATCAACATTACGCCTTTGCCTGCTTTGGATGCGGGCCCACCTCAAACGGTCTGTTATTCTTCCCCCGAAGTTACCCTTTCGGGGAGCCGGGAAAACGTTCTTCGTGCGTGGTGGTCAGGGGGCAATGGTATTTTTGCCCCACACGACAGTTTGATGACCGCCTTGTATGAACCATCGGCAGGTGAGATCAGTGCTGGGACTGTTCGTTTGTACCTTAACTCAGAGACCGATGGCATATGCCCTGCACCGATAGACAGTGTCGATATTACCATTTTACCACCTGCTGTTGTTGATGCCGGAGCAGACCAGACGGTTTGCGGAAATAATGCGACGGTAAATCTTAGTGGTTCTATCGAACATGCAGAAGATGCTGTTTGGAGCAACGGCAACGGTTTTACCTCCACCTCTTTAGATATTAGTTATACGCCAACGGAAGCAGAGATAACCGCCGGTCTTGCCCGTTTAACCCTAACCAGTGCGAACTACTGTTTAGATGTCAGCGATACAGTAGACATTATCATTACCCCCGCACCTACTGTTGATGCGGGCCCAGACCTTACGATCTGCTCCAATGGTACGGCAGAACTGGTAGGTGCATTTACCAATGCCGAAGGTGTTGTATGGTCAGGTGGTCAGGGTAATTATGCCCCCAAGGCCGATACGACCCATATATTTTATACCCCTCATGCCGATGAACTCAGCGGTAACATCGTCATGACCCTTACCACGACGGTGGAAGGTAATTGTTTACCGGTTTCTGATGATATGACCATTTTTATTGACCAGGGTCCATCTGCGGATGCCGGTCCTAATAATTTTGTATGTTCCAATAACCCCCGGATAAATTTAAATGGCAGCGTAGAGCTGGCCACCGGCGGCCAGTGGTTGGGGCAGGGAGGTAGTTTTAATCCGGATGCCTTTACTTTGTCGACTACGTATTTTCCTACGGTTTCAGAAATCCAGGGTGGTCTTGTTGCTCTTGTTTTGAGCACGACAGGAAATGGTAATTGCCCTCCAGCTACCGATGAGGTATTCTTTGTTGTCCAGGACCCACCGGCCGTCGATGCCGGCCCGGACCAGACGGTATGTGCCAACAATGCGGTGGTTCAGTTATCTGGCACCGTTACCCCAACGGCCCCTGTTTTATGGACCTCCTTAAGCGGCGACGAGGGGGCATTCCAGCCAAGCCCTACCGTTGTCAACCCTACCTACACTCCTTCAGCTTCAGAAATAGCGGCCGGGGAGGTAAGGCTGGTTTTGCGTGCCACCCGTACTTCCTGCTTGCCGGTACGTGATACCCTTGTTGTTACCATTACGCCTATTCCTGTAGCCAATGCCGGCCAGGACCGCAGCGTATGCTATAATAACCCTGTTATTACCCTTGCCGGTTCGGTTTCCTATGCAGGTGGTGGCGAATGGATTGGAGGTATGGGCAACTTTAATCCGGATAGGAACAGCCTTACCGCCATCTATACCTTGTCTAATGCAGAAGTATCACAGGGTTTTGTTGAGCTTACCCTTCGCACCACAGATAATGGAGAATGTCTTGCCGAGACCGACGTTGTACGAATCAACGTTACACCGGCACCAACTGTAGATGCGGGCGATGTTGACCCTGTATGTGGCAACAATGCTACGATCCAACTTGGAGGTACCGTTACCGGAGCAGGCGGAGGTGAATGGGTTGGCGGTACGGGCACCTTTAGTCCTGGCAGAACAAGCCTAAATGCTACTTATGTGCCATCGACTGCTGAGATCACCGCAGGATTTGTTAACCTGAGCCTTCATTCTACCAATAACGGCACATGTAATGCAGTTATAGACGATGTTATGATAGATATTACGCCGGCACCTACGGTCAATCCGGGTTCGGGCCAGACGATTTGTGGAGTTTCCGGGACATCCGTTACGCTCAATGGCAGCATGACGGTTGCCGGTGGGGTGATCTGGTCAGGAGGCACAGGATTGTTTTCTCCCAATCCTCCTACCAACCAAACGGTTCAATATAGTCCTTCTGTTGCAGAAATAAACTCAGGGACGGCGGTGCTTACCCTGACCACTACCGGGAACGGGATCTGTAACGCAGTTTCCGGCCAGGTTACCATTACGATCCGTCGTCCTCCTTCCTTGTCAGCCGGCCCTGACCAGTCGGTGTGTGCGGATGGTTCGAGTGTCATTAATACCCATGCGGAAATGCAGCATGCAAGCGGAGTTACCTGGACAAGTTCAGGCACGGGAAGTTTCTCCAATGCCAACAACATAAATACCTCTTATACGCTGACCGATGCCGATAAACTGTCTGGCGCAGTCACTCTTACAGTCCAGACCCTTAGTGACGGGGTTTGCCCTGTTGCCACCGATGAGTTAAGGATCGATATTAGCCCTGTTCCGGTGATTAATGCCGGCCCTGATCGTATTGTCTGTACGACCGAATTTCCGGCTCAATTAAATGCCACGGGAACCCCTGCCAACTGGGTAGGTGGCGGAGGTACGTTTAATCCGGGTCGTAATGTGCTGAACCCTGAATATACCCCATCTGCGGGCGAGGTTGCTGCTGGAGAAGTTACTCTGACGATTACTACTATCCCAAGCGGTTCCTGCCCATCGGTTTCTGATGAGCTTCGCATAACGATCCCTCAAGGCCCTCAGGCGAATGCCGGCCCTGACGAAACGGTGTGTGCCAGTGCTGGTGATGTTCCTTTAAATGGTTCGGTAAACAATGCTACCGGTGGCTTCTGGTCTACCAGTGGTACGGGAGAGTTTATTCCTAACCAGACGACCCTGAACGCCTCTTACCGTATGTCGGCGACCGATACAGCCTCAGGTACTGTTGTTCTTACGCTGACCAGCATGGGTAATGACCTTTGTGTTCCTGCAAGTTCCAACAAAACACTGACCATCGTTCCGGAGATCTATGTGTTTGCCGGCCCGGACCAGACAATCTGTGCGGATGCCGATGAGATCTTATTGAATGGGCAGATTGCCAATTCAACCATAAATAGCTGGTCGGTGGTGAGCGGTTCAGGAACGTTTGCCAGTGCCACAAGCCTTTCTACAAGCTATACGCTTACAGAATCAGATAAAACGTCGGGTACAGTTACACTTCGTTTAACTGCCAATGGTACGATAGGCTGCCCTCCGGTATCAGATGATGTTACCTTTACAATTTTACCCGGCCCTGTAGCAGATGCCGGTGATGATCTTACGATATGTGTGGATGAGGACGAAGTTCCCCTTGAAGGTACGGTTACTAATGCCCTTGGCGGTATCTGGTCTACTTCAGGAAGCGGAGAGTTTATTCCTGATCCTTCGCAATTGAGCCTTGTTTATGAACCTTCACAGGCAGATAAAGATGCAGGCAGCGTAACGCTTACCCTTACCACGGAAGGCAACGGCATTTGTAATGCTGTTGCCGATGACCTTATACTTACGATTGCCCCCGGCCCTACGGCTATGGCCGGCCCTGACCGGGAGATATGTGCCAATGGCAGTGTTGAACTGAACGGAGTTGTTACGGTTGCCGGCGGTGGTACCTGGTCTTCTTCGGGGAACGGTACTTTTACGCCCGATGCCGATGCCCTGGATGCTGTCTATACCCCTTCGGCGCAAGACCTTGACAATGGTATTGTGACCTTGACTTTGGAGACCACGGACAATGGCACATGTAATGCTGTTGAAGACCAATTGGTCATCACCTTTGCCCCTGTCCCTGAGGTTAATGCCGGCCCTGACCGTAGCCTTTGTGCGGATATAGAGTATATCCAGGTTAACGGTGTTGTTGAGAACACAGTAGGAGGTGGTGTGTGGACAAGTTCAGGCACAGGTAATTTTCAAAATGCCAATATGCTCAGCACGCGCTATTATCCTTCTTCAGCCGACAGGAGCAGTCCGGATCCTCTTGTTCTGCGATTGAGT
>JBKBXU010000127.1:0-12190 GCA_046313675.1 Cytophagaceae bacterium | reverse complement strand
TTTTGGGTCGCTGCTGTAGTAGTTTCAATACCTGTCACAGCTATTAATCTAGTACCTAAACCTTCAAGCCAAGTATACCCTTTTTTAATCAAAACCCAATTGATAAAATTCAGCCGACATATTTGCCCTATTGGCATTATCCGCCTTATTGGCAACAAGATACACCGGTTTTGATGTTTTGCGAAGTACCCTTGCAAATTCCTGGTCAAGAGGATGAAGGCCTTCATTTACGTCAACGGCAAATAAAATCACACTCGCCTCATCCATGGCAAGTTGCACCTGATTGCGTATTGCCTCCTCAAAAACATCATCCGAACCTGTTACATACCCACCGGTATCTATAACTGTATAAAAATTGCCAATCCACTCGGCATGACCATAATGCCGGTCACGGGTCACCCCACTTACATTATCCATAATGGCTTGCCGACCCCCAACCAACCTGTTAAACAGGGTTGATTTCCCTACATTGGGCCTTCCGACAATTGCGACGATGTTAGCCATATTTAATCAAACTTTTGAATTTTCTATTATTTATGAACCTGCTCTATGGTTCATTGGTGCAAAGGTAAGCAAATGAATCACAAAATTATTTTATTTATCTGATAATCGTAAAATCGATCCTGCAAAAACAAACATTATGAATATTTGGCTGTTCTACCCACTGAACATAAACGCAATCACTATGAAAGTAAGAAAACCAATTGACCTTTTCGCCAACATCATTAAAAGTTTATACAGTGCAGAAGGCCAACTTGAAAAAGAGCTTCCCAAACTAGCAAAAAAAGCCACTGACCGTGAGCTGGCGAAGGAAATAGAAGCACATGTTGAAGTTACTGCCAGACAAAGAGAGCGTCTGGAAAAAATTGCAGAAATCCTGGATTTTACCCCAAGAGGTAAAAAATGCATTGCCATGGAAGGCATTTTACAGGAAATAGAAGTGGATCTTAATGAAATACCGGAAGGTGAGCTCATGGATCCGGACCTGATTATCGGGGCACAAAAAGTCGAGCATTATGAAATTGCTTCTTATGGTTCTGCCTGTGCCCTGGCAAAACACATTAATAATGAGGAAGTGCTCAAGTTGCTTTTGCAAACGCTTGAGGAGGAAAAAATGCAGGACATGCGCCTAACGCAAATGGCCGAGCGTGCAATTAATGAAAAAGCCCTGCATGCATAGTTGAAACCCGGAATATGCAATAGGGCTATCCATTGCATATTCCAGGTTTTTAATTTTTAACATCAGTCGGCTTTCGGTAAAACAAATTACTAATCAAACCTTGTTATGTATCTATGAGAAAGCTGCTATTGATACTTATGCTTTTATACTTTTTTATCCCGGTATTAGCCGGTAAAAAAGAAGATGATCCGTATGGGAAAACAACTGCTTCGTATCTGAGACAGCAGCAATGGTTCAAGTCAGGCTTCAACACCTATAAGCCCGATAAAGCTTTGCTCAAAAAACTTGGCAAAGAGCTTCCAAAGTATGATTTTTTAGTGTTTGCCGGTACCTGGTGTCCCGACACCCGACTTCTGCTACCTCAGTTTTATAAAGTTGTAAATAAGGCAGGCGTCCCTATGGAAAAACCAGACACATATCTTCTTAATGGTGAACTATCCAGCCCTGAAGGCTTGGAAAAAGAATATAATATCTATGCGGTACCTACCATTATCCTGCTTAATAATGGGAAAGAAGTTGGCCGGATTACAGAGTCCATAACTTCATCTATGGAAGAAGAGCTGTTAACCTTATTAAAATAAGCCCAAAAGATGATTTTTTTAAATTTTTTCCAGACAAGTCAACTTTTCTGTCAATTTATGTGTTGCCGTTGAGAATAGTTTAGGAAACTTCCTTAACTTAGTCGCCAACAATTTTCGCAACCTTAAATTACATTTAAAGTGAAAAATATTTCAATTGCCCTGAATGGAGTACTAATTGTAGCCGTTGCTGTATTATATTTTCTTCATTTTAACCAGAAACCAGCACAAAACATTGCTGCTCTTGTTGTACAGGAAGACACGACAAATACTCCTGTAGCACTTCCGGAAGTAAACCCTTTGTTAAAAGTTGCGTACGTAAACCTGGATTCCCTGACTCAAAAATATGAGTTCTATCAGAAAAGCATCAAAAACCTTGAAGGCCAACTAAAAAATAAGCAAAACCAGTTCAAGGCTCGTGAGGCAAAATTTTATGAGGACATTCAAAAATATCAGCAAATGGCTCCTTCGCTGACAGAAGGCCATAGAAAAACCAAAGAAGAAGCTCTAATGAATGAAGAGCAAGAGCTGTTAAAGCTTCGCGAAAAACTTCAGGGGGATTTGGCCAATCAGGAAATAAAGTTTCAAAAAGATTTTCTTAAAAATCTTGATGACTACCTACAGGATCTGAGTAAAGAGAAAAAATATTCGTATATTTTCACTTATTCAAAAGGCGGGCCTGCAACCATCGTATATGCAAGCGATAGTTTGGAAATTACCAAAGAAGTGGTGGATGGTCTTAATAAGGAGTATAGAAAGAAGAAATAGCCAGCTCGCCTGTTCATAGGAAACCAATTAATTAATACCATGAATAGAAAGCTGACCAAATATGCTGTAATTGTAATAGCTATCCTTATAGCCAAGTTAATTTATGCATATGCCCATGATTTTCTGCACCATTATACAGAAGCCAAAAGTCCATACAAATCCACGGCTCTGTCCATGGCGGCCATCGTATTGATCTTTTATCCGGTGTTCCATTTTATGGACAAATACTTTAAAAAGACTTCCGAGAAATATATGCAGGCCACCAAGAAAGTTGCCAAAAACAGCTATCTGGGCTTGTTTATAGGATTTGGTGTGGCGGTGCTTCTTCTGTTTATGGCTTTTGCAAACGTATGGTATGGCAAAAACGCCCTTAAGGATTTAACTTCATTGATCGGATTATAATCATTGTCTTTGTCAGGAGAGGAGTAGCTCTTTTCCTGACAAAACTATTTTGCTCTTCGCATAGCCTGTTGTAACCTCTGCTGTTGTGCTTAGTGTCCTTTCTTTTCATTCTACTGTCATCAATAAAATGAAACCACAAATTATCATTATTGGTGCAGTATAAGCCATTATTTTTCGATATGTTCTAATTCGTTTTGTTGTCCGTTCGAGTTGATCATACTTTAAATACTTGTCAGATTTAGGAAGTCCAATTGCCCAACAGTCTAAAGTGTAAAAATTGGTAAAATACAAACTCGTTGGTGCTTGTGTCTTTGTTAGTTCTCCGTCTAAGTCAATGGAATCCATCATTGTTCGTAAATTGAAACAGGCAGGAGTATAAAATATAACTGTTACTACCCAAAAAATCAGGAAGTTTCCGAATGTCACTATTAATAGGATTGTTACCATTTTATACTAAGCGCAACGTTTATATAGGTCCACCGAAAGACCGGTAGCGAAAAGCACAGAAGGTTCCACTACCACTGAACCCGCTGTTCTTTTTTATATTTTGATAGCTTGCGTTTTTCGTTTCTGTTGAATCCAATAAGAAGAAATCCTATTAAAATTCCTGAAAATAATCCTCCAATATGAGCTGCATTATCTATTCCACCAAGCAGTCCAAACAATAAACTGATTCCCCCATATAAACCAACAAGAATTAAATATATTCCTCCCATTCCTTTATCTCTTTTTGTTAAAAGAAGGGCTAACATGACTCCCATCATTCCAAATATTGCCCCGCTTGCTCCCACACTAATTGTGTTTTCATGCCAATAAATACTAACTACGCTTGCGCCTATGCCAGAAATAATATATGCCACTAATGTTCTAAACTTTCCAATAACAGGCTCAACTAACGCACATGTAAATCCAATTCCAAAGATATTCATCAATATATGTATTAAGCCACCATGCAAAAACATAGATGTTAAAAGCCTCCAATGCTCTCCATTTAGAACTTCATATCTTCTAATTGCTCCTATTTTTAATAATTCTAATGGTGTAGCAGATATTATATTAATTCCATAGAAAACCATTAGGATGAAAACTAAAATGTTTATGTTAATTAAAACAGAGGTAATTACATGATTTCTCTTAGGTATTAAATATTCAAAAATACCATTCAAGTCATCTTTTTTTAAGGTCTGGTTGTTTCTGTAATTTAATAATTCCTGATTATCAAATGAAGGAATTAAAATCATAGTCAGGATAATTAGTTTACTTATTCCTAAAGTGCACAAAAACCAAAAAAGTGCGTCATCTATTCTATCTTGATAAGCTTCACTTACCGGTTCTACTATTATAAGTTCATTTTCTATAATACCATTTCCAAGAGATTTTATAGCCTCAATATACCCATCCTTATCATCATTAAAACTGACCCCCTTAAGATGTAGAAAGGAATTAAAATTATAGTTATTTAATTCAGCAAAAGATGACTTCTGAAATGCTTTCCATTTTTCATTTTTCATAGAATCGTTCTGGTAATTACTGACTTTTTCGCTGAATTTAATTCCATACCAATATCTGTGATTGCTTAAATCTACGGATTCCTTTTGATCAATTATTGGGACTACACAGTATATGTAATAAGTTAAATCCTTGTTGTTTCGCCCTCCTGTTCTTGAGGTTCTATAAACACCCCGATGATTCTTGAAAATATCATAATTATTGATAAAGAAATAATCTGTGCTTTTTACCTCTTTTATTTCAGTTATTGAATTTATCTTATGTAGTTCACTTGATGTTAATTTAATAAAATTTTGAGCCATAATAAGAGGCACAAAGATTGAGATTACTATTATGAACTGATACCCGATATAACCATTACTTTCTGTACGTCCTATATGTAAAAATTTAATTCTTCTTCGCAGAAATAGAATAATTAAAATTCCTATTAAAGTAATGGGTATCCAAAAATCAAGTAAATCTTCTTTAATAGATAAAATACCTAAATAGAGATCAAAATACCATCTGCTTATTGAATAAATTGAAATTATCCCTAATGATATTATAAGATATCTTAAGTAGATATACCTGATTTTTTTGAGAATTTCATCCATTGGTAAGATTTAATAAATGCAAGCCAACTACATATTACACGCTATCTATTACGCATTACTTCATTATCTATCTAATTTAGGGCAAAGATCTCTAAGGTTCAAATACTTTTAAACACATTTACTTTCTTGATGTAGAGCTTTAAGGGTTTTAGATAAAAACCATGGCATGTTTATGATGGCTTATATAGGCTTATATGAAACCTGTTTTTTCTGTTTTAGGGTGTTGTGCAACGGTCACCGCTGTTGTGTGTGATTTTCATTAATTCTACTTGGTAATTCAATAACTTCTGTTTTATCAGAAAGTAACCTCGTGACAAAATAAAGGCGTAGTTATTTATAGCAGTAAAAATTGTTTCCAAATTATTGTCAAAGTATTTTTCATTTTCGAAATACTGCCATTTCTTAGTAAGGTACAATTCAAAATTTTCTTTGATTTCTTTGGTCAATTCAGTTTGATAATCTGGGTTTTCTAACAACTCTCTAATATCTTTTTTCAATTTTTCTTCCAGGGGCTCAATACATATAAAATTTTCTCTAATCTGCTCAAAAGGTGTTGTGATATTAACAAATTGTAACCCGTTTGATAGTTTTACATAGATATCATACTTAGAGTCAAATTCCTTATCATAATCAAAAAATTGGTTGTATAAATTTTCTAATACAGAATTGTTTTTAGTATCACTTTCTATGGCACTAAAAAACCTAAAAATTCTTTTGTCATTTAGTTTTATCTGTTCGTTTAGATTTTTTAAATCCAATTCAAGTTTTTGGAGAAGATCTTTACAGTCTTTTTTTCCGTATTTAATACCGTCATAATCAAAGGTTTTAACACCTAAAGTTTTATCTGAAATTTGTTTAATTGCTTCAATGTCACTTTGTAATGATAATGCAGTATAAACAAGTTCTACTTTGTTTTCAGAAAATAATTCTTCTAGTTCGATATCATCTGAATACTGTTCAACACTCTGTGTATTAAAAATTAAAGGGTTTTTATTGTCATAATAACCATTATATACCTTTGGAAAGGTGCTTTCAAAAAATTCATTCTTGAAATCTGATTGAAATAATTCAAAAGGAATAGCTGAACACTCACCTGAATAAACGACTTCCTTAAACATCTTACTGGTAAATTCTCTCTGTGTTCTTTCAATGTCTGCAAACAACGAGTTGGCAGATTCATTATCAATACTTAAAGAAGATAACCCTGTTTTCTCCAACATTGTTATTCTGTCTTCTGTACTTGGATGCGAAGCCCACTGGTCCTTAACAACCAATTTCGATTTATTAAATTTATTTAATTCGCTATCTGATATTTGGGGTAAATTGTCTTTAATTTCAATATTGTTGTCTTGTGCAAGAAAGTTTGTTACAAATAAGTGGTCCCTAAAAATATTTTCAGATTTTTGATTCTCGGCAATTTTTCTCTCATAGAACAATAGAACACTGCTAAAAGAATGGTCTGCTAATGGCAACCTAAGCAAAGAACTTTTTAATGGCTCGTATCCTGTCACATTAGCTGCTATTTCATCTGCGTGAAACTCCATTTCTCTCGACAATCCCATATAGCTTTTATTTACTAATCCATACATCTGTTTTAACACCCATTTAATACCTTCAATTATTTTAACCGCAATAACTACGAAAACTGAAAAATATCCACTTGCATTTGCCCAACGTTGAATAAGATTATCGTATGACTCATTGTCAAATAACAGGTTAAAAATTACTTGATTTACATTGTAAACATAACTGCCAACCTTCATTGTTTTTTGTGAAAAATGACCAAATTCGTGGCTCAAAATAGCTGTAAGTTCCAATTTGGAAACCGTGTTCACAAGACCTAAACCTATTTGAAGGTTTTTTTTGATAGGAAAAAACATACTCCAAAAACTAGAATCATAGAAAACCGCAGCATTGACATCCGAAGATAAATAAACTTTTTTCGGAAAGTTGGTGCCAACTTTTTTCACAATCTCGTCTATAAGACTAAAAAGTTTAGGTTCATCCGCTTTTCTAATTTCAATGAGATGCGAGCGATCAACTTTGTGCGATTTGAATATAAATTTAAGCAAGAAAAACAACACCAGAATACCTAAACTGGCTAATCCTATTCCCAATGCTATGGTTATGAACATTGGCCGGATTGCTATTAACATTATTCCTCCATAAACGCACAACACTGTCAATCCAACCGCAAAAACTAACATTAGTAAATATATCAGTATAAAAAGGTTTATAGATATTATTGCTTTGGTAGTTTGAGCCTTAAACTCGGAAGATACCTTGATTTCTTTCTTTGTCATTAGTTTGTTGTTTTCGCATTACATCATTATCTATCTAATTTAGAACAAAGATCTCTAAGGTTCAAATACTTTTAAACACATTTTACTTTCTTGATGTAGAGCTTTAAGGGTTTTAGATAAAAACCATGGCATGTTTGTGATGGCTTAGATCTTCTATAAAAGAATAGTTAATAACTCCGGATCTGTTAAATTTTTGTGGCAAGCCTTCATTGATGAAAGCAGAATTGATGTTTTCCATATTGCTCAGGCAAATCAATTCATTGATTCCAGCATAGTCTCTGATGTGTCCTTTTAGGTCAGGATTAGCATCCCGCCATTGTTTAGCTGTAATCCAAACAAGGCAACATTTAATACATCTGCTTCATTGGCATAAATGATTGACGTTTGTGATATGGAAAGTTCTTTTGGGATAAGGTTTTGCTTAATGGCATCGGTGTGTATATGATAATTCAGTTTGCCAGATCCCTTTTAGCGCTCCAGCCCAGTTGCTTTTGCTCTTCTTCTTTTAGAACGCTGGAATTCTTTTACTAAATACAATTCAAACTCTACAAACAGGAAATTATATTTTTTATAATTATTCAGGATCTAAAACGGTAAATCTTCTTCTTTATCTGCCAAATCAGATTCTTCTTTATTTTGCTCATCGCAGTTATTATTAGAATCTTTTCCGCTACTCATCAACTCATAGTCTCCATTGACAAAGAAATCCAAGTCAGTTGCATCTTTCTCATAAAATTCATTTGCTGGAATGCCATCAATTACATATGCTCTATGGAATTTCATTTTTCCACCGACAAAATAGGCCTCCTTTATATAGTCTCGCCCTTTTTTATCTTTATGAATCTTTTTATTCCTTTTATTTTTCACTTATTCTTAATCCTAAAATAGATGTACTTCGTTTTCTTGCATACGGCATAACGTTAAGTGTATGTGGCGTGGGGTGTTTTAAAGCAGTTAACTATCCCACGAGCACAAAGCAAGATAAAGAGAAACAGCCTGGCTTACAAACTAAACCGCCCATGACATATAAACGCTGTTAGGCCATCGTGGTTATTCATCCATTTCAAGGCATCCTATTTCTTTCCACTCCTCAGATAGCAGAAAAGATTGGATAATATTTTTCTTCCTGATTAATAATTCCGCTAAAAAAGATGTTGACGTGTTGCCAGATCTAATCCAGATTATTTTTGGAGGATGTCCTTTTAAAACGGTTAAGTCAAAAAAGTCAGTATCAAAAGTGACTATGGTGGAATCTTTACTTTTGGCAAAGTTCCAAATTTCTAAATCAGATTTATTCTCAAGTCCTAATTCTCGGACTTGTTTTGCCTCAGGAAAATCATTCTCAATCTTTTTTATAATCCTGAATGAAATATTTTGATCGAAAAGCAATTTCATGAAGCAATTTTCAATTTGTGTTCTCTATCAGCTGCATAAGCTAGACAAGCTTTGACGTCGTCTTCAGTCAACTCAGGATAATCCTCAGTTATTTCAGATATTGACATCCCTGAAGCTAACCATCCTAAAACATCATAAACAGTTATTCTCATTCCTCTAACACATGGTTTCCCAAATCTTTTATTGGGATCAATTGTAATTACCTCAGAATAATGTTTCATAATCTATAATTTATCCTCTAAGATAACGAAAAAGTCGGAAACCATGTTCTGTAATTCTTTTCATGTGGCGGAACTACATGTTACACACAATCTATTTCGCATAACTTCATTATCTATCTAATTTAGAGGAAAGATCTCTAAGGTTCAAATACTTTTAAACACATTTTACTTTCTTGACGTCGTAGAGCTTTAAGGATTTTAGATAAAAACCATGGCATCTTTTGCGATGGCTTACATCTTCTATAAAAGAATAGTTAATAACTCCGGATCTGTTAATTTTTAAGGTTCCCGCAATCAGTAGCTTCTTAATTTTCTTACCCATACTTTTTAAAAATTTACGATTTCCTGCTTCCACCAATATTTTCATTTGTTGAATGGCAATAGCATTGAGCTTTCCCAATCGTTCGTTTTGTGGCAAGCCTTCAATACAATCAATAGGTTCTTTAAAGTAGGGAATGGCTAATTCTTTATAAGTTTGGTTCGATGTACTCATGATATATTTTTACTGCTGTTTCATTATTTCGCTTGCCGCCTTCCAACATCAGGTCGGCATACACCACTATTGGCGGTGCCGTTTTACCGTCATTTTTCTTCCAAAACATGTCCAGCACTTCAACTTCTCCATTTTTATCGGGCATAAGCCTATAGTTTTTAATCAGATCCATTCGATTTTCTTTGGTGTAAACCAAAAACTTTTCAGGTCTTAAATGATTCGTGAGCATATCAGCTGCTGGCTCTCCACCCCAAACCGTTTTTTGGTTTTCGAATGGTATTTCCTGCCAATTACCCTTTAGTGTATATCGTTCTTTCACCAACTTAGGGCGTAAAACCGTAGCATAATCAGCTATCCATCTTTCCAGTAGTGCTTTTCTGTTTTCCCATACGTAGGTTTTGTTGTTAAGGGGAATGAGATAGCCGGTTTCTTTCAAGCCCTCAATCACTTGTGGTATGTTTCCCAGTCCCACTTCGGCTTTCTCGGCCAGTTCTCTTTGTGTTAGATTTATGGCGTCTCTATGATGCAGCAGATAAAACAATACTTTTAAACCTGTTTTGGTGAATGCGCGGTTTCCCTTATTTTTTTCTATGTCTAAAGTCTTTTGGTTGTCAACCAACAAAAACAACCCTTCTTTTTTCAGGAAGATGTTTCCGTTGGCTTCCAAATAGGGAATTTCTTTTTGCCTGAGTTCTTCTTTGATTTTTGGAAAAATACGATTGGCTATCAATAAAAAATTTTCATGATTGTGGAAATAATCTTCCACCTCTTGTAATTGATGGGTTCTTATTTCACGTTTTACCTCCACGGTAAAGGTGTGTTTCCGACCATTAACCGTCATTTCCAAAACACCATCCAAGGGATCTTCGTTTTGATAAAATGCCTGAATTCCAGTGATTTGATTCAGGTTTTCAAGGGCTATATGTACAATCTCTTGTTCCATTTCAATTTAACTTGTTCACGAATATACATTGTTCACGTAACGTGAACAATGTATATTCGTGAACAATTTGTTCATACTATGATCTGTGGCCGTTTCAAAACCACTTAACTATCCGCCCGAGATAAAAATAGTGAAAAGCAGAAAAACATCTATCACCTTCGTACCGGCCATAGATTTATAGCCTCGTTTGTGCCACGTTTATTTTTATTTTTTGAATATTATTCAATTCTTCAATTATCTGATTTTGTTCTTCTTCAATATCAAAATCATCCTGTAAGCCTAGCCAAAATTTAGGACTTGTTCCAAAGTATTTACTTAACCTTAGTGCTGTATCAGCTGTAATTCTTCTCCTACCTTTTACAATCTCACTAATTCTTGTTTGAGGAATACTTATATCTTTTGATAATCTATACGCAGATATTTGTAATGGTTTTAAGAATTCTTCATTGAGTACTTCCCCAGGATGTATATTATTTAATTTTTTCATAATTCAGTAATTAATGATAATCCATAATCTTTACTTCAGATGCATTCGCATCAGACCATTTAAATACAATTCTCCATTGATCGTTAATTCGAATACTATAAAATCCTTTTAAGTTACCAGATAACTTTTCAAGTCTGTTTGATGGTGGTATTCTTAAATCAGCAATATTTTGAGAGTTATTGAGCATTCTAAGCTTTCTTCTCCCAATTTCTTGAATTTCTAATGGCCATTTAGGCACTCGTTCACCAGTCCAGACTTGCTCAGTTTCTTTTGATCCGAAACCTACAATCATTACGCCTTACGTTAGTAACGTTAAAGATAAGTAAAAAGTTTTGTTTATGGAATTAGTTTTTGCTAAATCTAGAATCAGTAATATTATGCTCTTCAATATAGAAAAAATCAACTTCAGGAATAATTAACTCCTCTAAGGACTTATCTACATAACGGATTACTGATGTATTAACAATCATATTAATGCCATAACGGTCGGCGGTATGAAACGTTGGGGATTGTGGGCTACTATCCTGTGCAGTTACACCGAACTTGATGCGGGGTACAACTATTGAACAACCACTTAAACCCCAATGTTTTACTCCGCTTGTTGTGTGCTGGGTGTTATTGTTTCCTGTTGTTATTTAGCGTTTTTAAAGGCCTTTATTCCTGCAAATTGAGAGGATTTACCTAATTCATTTTCAATTCGTATGAGTTGATTAAATTTCTCAATCCGCTCTCCGCGACAACCACTACCAGTTTTTAAATGACCCGCATTAATTCCTACCGTTAAATCAGCGATAAAACTATCAATTGTCTCGCCACTTCTATGTGAGACAAAACAATTGTATGAGTTTTTATAAGCAAGTTCAATGGTTTCAAGTGTTTCCGTTACGGTTCCAATTTGGTTCAGTTTAATCAAGATGGAATTTGCAACGCCTTTTTGTATCCCATCTGCCAATATTGATTTATTAGTACAGAATATATCATCTCCAACAATTTCGATTTTCTTGCCTATTGAATCAGTTAGGTTTTTCCATCCTTCCCAATCATTTTCCGCTAAACCATCTTCTAATAACACTATGGGGTACTGATTCGCCCAATTTTCCCAAAGTTTTATCATTTCATCACTTGTAACTAACTTCTGTGAACTTTTAAAGAACTTATATTTCCCATTTTCCCACATTTCGCTAGCAGCAGGGTCAAGGCAGATACTAACATCTTTGCCCGGTGTATATCCAGCTTTAGTAATACCTTCTAATATTAATTCAACTGCTTGATCATTGGATTTTAAATCAGGGGCAAATCCACCCTCATCGCCAACGTT
>JBKBXU010000126.1:0-12195 GCA_046313675.1 Cytophagaceae bacterium | reverse complement strand
GACAGCGCCTGGATACAACATTTCAGGTGTAACAGTTGCAGTTAAATATCCTACTGCCTGAGCACCACAAATCGCAACAGTTAATACCCGTGTAATCTGATTAATTTTCTTTCTTCCGGATTCTCCCTCCTTCTGCATTTTCTGGAAGGTAGGTACTGCAAAAGTCAGCAATTGCATAACAATGGATGCAGAAATATAAGGCATAATACCTAAGCCAAATACTGATACATTGCTAAAGGCTCCACCAACAAGTGTATCTAACAAGCCTAGTAAATTATTAGCTTGTTCTTGTCCTACCATTGTCGGATTTACTCCTGGCAATACAACAAAAGATCCTAAACGGAATATTATAAGATACCCGACGGTATTTAATATTCTTATTCTAAGATCTTCAATTGAGAAGATATTCCGTATAGTCTGAATAAATCTTTTCATTAATTAAATAGTAGTTGCTTTTCCACCTGCTTTTTCGATAGCCTTAACAGCCGAAGAAGAAAATGCGTGAACTTTAATGTCTAGTTTTTTACTGATTTCGCCTCTTCCTAAAACCTTTACTTTGTCATTCTTAGACATAAGACCATTAGATACTAATGTATCAAGATCTATAACTTCTGAAGATATTTTTTCAGCCAATGTCTGAAGAACATCAAGATTAATAGGTTTAAAAACAACACGATTAGGCCTGTTGAAGCCGAATTTAGGTATTCTTCTCTGCAATGGCATTTGTCCACCTTCAAAACCTATCTTCACTGAATATCCAGATCTGGATTGAGCACCTTTGTGTCCTTTTGTAGAGGTTCCACCTCTACCGGATCCTGTACCTCTACCTATTCTTTTTCTATTTTTAACCGACCCTGAAGCCGGTTTTAATGAACTTAAATTCATAATTGTAAATCTTTTAAAAAAGTTTCAGAGTATATTTCTTAAACTTATAATTATGCGTTATTTACGGCAATAAGATGTTGAACTTTGTTAATCATCCCCTGTATCTGAGGTGTAAGTTCAACCTCTACACTTTTTGATATTCTGCCAAGGCCGAGTGCCTTAATAGTGCGTTTTTGCACTTCAGGTCTATCGATCGTACTTCTTACTTGTGTAATTTTAACTTTTGCCATTATATTATCCGTTAAAAACTTTAGATAAAGGTACACCTCTTTGTTCAGCTACCGTATGAGGAGCTCTCATCTGTAGTAAAGCATCAAAAGTAGCTTTTACCACGTTGTGAGGATTAGAAGATCCTTTTGATTTCGCAAGAACGTCTTTTACTCCTGCACTCTCCAATACTGCACGCATTGCACCACCAGCTATAACACCTGTACCAGCAGATGCGGGTTTTAGAAGAACAAATCCTCCACTATATTTACCTAGTATCGCATGTGGCACCGTCCCCTTAAGAACCGGCACTTTAATTAAATTCTTTTTAGCGTCATCAATGCCTTTAGTAATGGCATCTGTAACTTCATTAGCCTTGCCTAAACCGTATCCAACTACACCATTTCCGTCTCCAACAACTACTATAGCAGAAAAGCTAAACCTTCTACCACCTTTTACAACTTTAGCAACACGTTGAATAGCTACTACCTTTTCTTTTAGGTCAATTTCGCTTGCTTTTACTGATCTTATATTAACTTGAGACATAATTATTAGAATTTAAGTCCACCCTCCCTGGCACCTTCGGCCAAAGCTTTAACTCTACCATGGTAAAGATAACCACCTCTGTCAAATTTAACTTCAGAAATTCCGTTGCTTATCGCTTTTTCAGCCAATAACTGACCAACAGATTTTGAAATATCAACTTTAGTACCTTTAGCACTTTTTATCTCTGTAATAGAGGCACTTACCAATGTTAATCCTTTTACGTCATCAATAAGTTGAGCGTAAATACCTTTGTTGCTTCTGAAAACAGACAGCCTTGGTGTTTCAGAGGTACCAGCAACTTTTTTTCTGATACTTCTTCTGATCCTTAGTCTTCTTAAATCTTTTTGTGTTGACATTGGTTTTAATTATTTAGCAGCAGTTTTACCAGCTTTTCTTCTAACAACTTCATTAACAAATCTGATACCTTTACCTTTGTAAGGCTCAACTTTACGTAATGATTTAATTTTAGAAGCGACTTGGCCTATTAACTGCTTATCAATTCCTTCTAATGTAACTATTGGATTCTTTCCTTTTTCGGTAACCGCTGAAGCTTGTATTTCAGGAGGAAGTCCTACAAAGAATCCATGAGAATATCCTAAACTTAATTCAAGAACATTGTTGTTAACCGTTGCTTTATAACCTACCCCTACAAGTTCTAACTTAAGAGTATAGCCATTGCTAACACCGGTAACCATATTATTCAGAAGAGATCTGTAAAGACCATGTAAAGCCTTGTGACGCTTCTGTTCTGTTGGCCTGGTAACTACAATAGTTTGTTCTTGTTGCTCCACCTTAATATCCGGATCTACTGTAATACTCAAAGTTCCTTTTGGACCTTTTACTTCAACATTATTCTCTCTGCTTACATTGATCTGAACATTGGCAGGAAGATCTATTGGTTTTTTTCCTATACGTGACATAACTCAATACAATCTTAATAAACGTAACATAAAACTTCACCACCTATATTCATTTGTCTTGCTTCCTTGTCAGTAAGAACACCTTTGGAAGTTGACAAAATTGCTATACCCAAACCGTTTAATACGCGTGGCATATCTTCTGCAGAGGTATATTTCCTCAAACCAGGCTTACTCACACGCTCAATATTTACGATGGCAGCCTGCTTTGTCAAAGGATTGTACTTCAGAGCAATTTTAATATTCCCTTGTACCTCGGAATCTTCAAATTTATAGCTTTGAATGTAACCTTTGTCATAAAGTACTTTAGTAATTTCCTTTTTTATATTTGACGCAGGCACTTCAACGATACGATGGTTTGCCTTTATGGCATTACGCACCCTTGTTAAGAAATCTGCAATAGGATCGGTCATTATCTTAATTAATTATATCGCCTTTTTTATTAAATAGTCCAATTTTGTGCTTTTAAAAAAATACAAAGCCCCAAAACAGGGCTGCAAAGATATACATATTTTTTTAAAAATAAAACAAGCAGGTAAAAAATTACCAGCTAGCTTTAGTAATACCAGGAATTTTTCCTGCAGAAGCCATTTCTCTAAAAGTAACACGAGAAATACCAAATTTTCTCATATAACCTCTAGGTCTGCCTGTTAATTTACATCTATTGTGCAGTCTGACAGGAGAAGCATTGCGAGGCAATTTATCCAAAGCCTGGTAATCACCGGCAGCTTTTAGCTCTGCTCTTTTTGCAGCATATTTTGCTACCGTTCTAGCTCTTTTTCTTTCTCTAGCTTTTACTGATTCTTTAGCCATTTCTTTATAATTTTATTTCTTATTAGATGCGAAAGGCATTCCAAATGCTCTTAATAATTCAAGGCTTTCTTCATCTGTACCAGCAGTAGTAACTACTGTAATGTCCATACCTGAAATTTTTGATACTTTATCTATACTGATTTCAGGGAAGATAATCTGTTCTTTTACGCCTAATGTATAATTTCCTCTGCCATCGAAACCTTTATCTCCAACTCCTTTAAAATCTCTTACACGAGGAAGAGCTACCGCCATTAAACGGTCAAGAAATTCGTACATTTTGTCACCTCTAAGTGTCACTTTCGCTCCAATTGGCATATCTTCCCTTAATTTAAAGTTTGATATTGCTTTCTTAGAAATAGTTGCTACAGCTTTCTGACCTGTAATTAGAGAAAGTTCTTCTATTCCAATGTCAATAAGTTTCTTGTCAGCCACAGCAGCACCAATACCTTTGTTAACAACGATTTTTGAAATCTTAGGTACTTGCATTACAGACTTATACTGAAACTTGTCTTTAAGCAAAGGAACAATTTCCTTGTTATATTTATCTTTTAATCTAGGATTAGCCATTGTTTATGATCTCCCCCGTTTTTTTAGAAAACCTTTTTAATTTGTTATCCTTATCCATTTTGCGACCAGTTCTGGTAGCTTCCTTGGTTGAAGGATCAATAAGCATAAGATTGCTGATATGAATAGGTGCTTCTTTCTTCTCAATTCCTCCATTCGGATTAGCAGCATTCGGCTTAACATGTTTTGAAACCATATTAACACCTTCAACAATTGCTCTCTGAGTTTTGGTAATTACTGTCAATACAACTCCTGTATTGTTTTTATTATCACCGGAAATAACTTTAACTGTATCTCCTTTTTTGATATGTAATTTTCCTTGTTTACTAGAATTTTCCATAATTATAAAACTTCAGGGGCTAAGGATACGATTTTCATAAATTGTTTTTCTCTTAATTCCCTGGCTACAGGCCCAAAAATACGGGTGCCTCTTGGTTCATCATTGTTATTAAGAAGAACAACAGCGTTATCTGCGAAACGAATATAAGATCCATCAACTCTTCTAAGCTCTTTCTTGGTTCTAACAATAACTGCTTTTGAAACAGTTCCTTTCTTAAGATTGCTGGAAGACAGGGCAGATTTTACAGTTACCACTACTTTATCACCAATGCTGGCGTATTTCTTTTTGGTACCTCCAAGTACTCTGATAACAAGTACTTCCTTGGCTCCGCTATTATCTGCGACATTAAGTCTTGATTCTTGCTGTATCATATTACTTGGCTCTTTCGATAATTTCTACTAATCTCCAACGCTTGTTTTTACTTAGCGGGCGCGTTTCACTAATTTTTACAGTATCACCAATACCGCATTCATTTTTTTCATCATGCGCCATAAGTTTCGTAGTTTTTGTTACGAACTTACCATACATAGGGTGTTTTACTTTCCTAATGACAGCCACAGTAATAGATTTACCCATCTTGTTACTGGTAACTTTCCCTATTCTTTCTTTTCTAAGATTCCTGGTCAACATCGTACTATTTGTTAAGAATTAAGTTCTTTAGTTCTCAATTCAGTTTTATAACGGGCTATTAGCCTTTTTGTATGTCTGATTTTCATTGGATTCTCTATAGGAGAAATCGAATGAGCAAATTTCATTTTGGTTAAAGAGTCTTGCTCTGAAGCTAACCTTTCTTTCAGATCTTCTACGCTTAAAGACTTAATCTCTGTGTTTTTCATAACATTTATAAAATTATCCTGCGTAATCAGGGCGTATTACAAAATTTGTTTTTACAGGTAATTTCTGAGCAGCAAGCCTCAATGCTTCTTTAGCAAGTTCTACACTTACACCACCTGCTTCAAAAAGTATGGTTCCTGGTTTAATTGAAGCTACCCAATACTCAGGGGCTCCTTTACCTTTACCCATACGAACTTCAGCCGGTTTTTTCGTTATTGGCTTGTCAGGAAAAATCCTGATCCAAACCTGGCCTTCTCTTTTCATAGCCCTTGTCATGGCAATACGTGCTGCCTCTATCTGACGGCTGGTAATAAAGCCGGGCTCAAGGGATTTAATACCAAAAGAGCCAAAAGCTACGGAAAAACCTCTTGTGGCTATTCCTTTAATTCTACCTTTTTGCTGCTTTCTGTATTTTGTTCTTTTTGGCTGTAACATTTCAGTAAATTATTACGGTTTTATCTCTTCTTTCTTCTTCCTTCTGGTCTTTTTCTTCTTGGAGCAGCATCACCTGCACCTGGAGCAGCATTACCGCCCTGAGTATTAACTACTCCTATATTTGGAGAAAGATCTCTTTTTCCAAAAACTTCACCTTTAAATATCCATACTTTAATACCGATCTTACCATAAACAGTATGAGATTCAGCAATTGCGTAATCAATGTCCGCTCTTAAAGTATGAAGAGGAATACGACCTTCTTTATATTGATCAGATCTTGCCATTTCCGCACCACCCAAACGACCTGAAACTTTAATTTTAATTCCTTGTGCACCTACTCTCATAGTAGAAGCAATTGCTTGCTTCATAGCTCTTCTGTATGAAATTCTTGCACGAAGTTGCTGTGCAATAGAATCTGCTACAAGTGCTGCATCAAGTTCCGGTCTTTTTATTTCAAATATGTTAATCTGAACATCTTTACCGGTAATATTTTTTAATTCTTCACGAATTTTATCTACTTCAGCTCCACCTTTCCCAATTACTACGCCGGGACGTGCTGTATTAATAGTTAAAGTAACCCTTTTTAAAGTTCTTTCGATAATAATCTTAGATATACCGCCTTTAGGAATACGCGCATACAAATAGTTTCTTATCTTCTCGTCTTCTACAAGTTTTTCAGAGAAGGATTTTCCTCCATACCAATTGGAGTCCCATCCTTTTACGATGCCAAGCCTTAAGCTAACAGGATTTACTTTTTGTCCCATTGTAATTATTCTTTAGTATTCTTCTTAGATTTTGAAGCTGTTTCTTTCTTTGTTGTCTTTTTTACTTCTTTAGGTTCTTCAACTGCAGAAGTTTCTGTTACAGATTGAGCGGTTGGATTGTTCTTGCTATCCAATACCATCGTAACATGATTCGATCTTTTTCTGATCCTATGTGCTCTTCCTTGCGGAGCAGGTCTCAATCTTTTAAGGATTCTACCTCCATCAACAAATATTTCTTTCACATAAAGATCTGCTTCTTCAAGTCTCAAATCTTCATTCTTTGCCTGCCAGTTTGCAATGGCAGATAAAAGAAGACCTTCTAATCTTTTAGCTCCTTGCTTAGCTTGAAACCTTAAAATAGATAATGCCTGATTTACATTAAGACCTCTGATCAGATCAGCCACAAGACGCATTTTACGTGTTGAGGTCGGAACGTTTTGCAATTTTGCAAATGAAGCTCCCGTACTCTGTTCCTGCTTTAAAGCCTCTTTCTTTTCCCTTTTAAGAACAGATTTCTTTTTCTTAACTACTGCTTCCATAGATTATCTCTTACCTTTATCTTTTTTAGCAATGTGACCTCTAAAATTTCTTGTAGGAGAGAATTCTCCAAGCTTATGACCAACCATATTTTCTGTCACATAAACAGGAATAAATTTATTTCCATTATGAACAGCAAATGTATGACCTACAAAATCCGGAGAGATCATTGATCTTCTTGACCAGGTTTTTATAACAGACTTTTTACCTGATTCATTCATCACATCAACTTTCTTTTCAAGTCTATAGTCGATATAAGGTCCTTTTTTAAGTGAACGTGCCATCTACTTTATATTAATTATTTTTTCCTTTTGGAAATAATTAGTTTTTCAGAATATTTATTTGAGCTTCTTGTCTTTTGACCTTTAGCATACAATCCTTTTCTTGATCTAGGATGTCCACCTGATGACCTACCTTCACCACCACCCATTGGATGGTCAACCGGGTTCATTGCAACACCTCTTGTTCTTGGTCTGATTCCTAACCAACGACTTCTACCTGCTTTACCAAGACTAAGGTTCATATGGTCACCGTTTGAAACTGCACCTACAGTTGCCAAACAAGTTACAAGAACGTTTCTCATTTCGCCAGAAGGCAACTTCAACGTAGCAAATTTACCGTCTCTGGCTAATAATTGAGCATAAGATCCTGCGCTACGAGCCATAGCAGCTCCTTTACCAGGCTTAAGTTCGATGTTATGAATTATCGTACCTAAAGGAATTTCAGACATAGGAAGGCAATTACCAACTTCCGGAGCTATACCAGTACCTGACTGAATAACTGTATCCACAGCCAATCCTTCCGGAGCTATAATATATCTTTTATCTCCGTCTGCATAATACAATAAGGCGATACGAGCAGTTCTGTTAGGATCATACTCAATACTTTTTACAGTAGCAGGGACTCCAAATTTATTTCTTTTGAAATCAATTTCTCTAATCTTTTTCTTATGTCCACCGCCAATATAGCGCATGGTCATTTTTCCCTGGTTATTTCTACCACCGGATCTTTTGTTGCTTCCGGACATTAATGATTTTTCAGGTTTTGCAGCCGTAATTTCACTAAATGTCGGCGCTGTTCTGAATCTTTGTCCTGGTGTTACCGGTCTTAATTTTCTAACTGCCATTGTTCTAATTCAATATTAAATTCCACTGTAGAAATCAATAATTTCACCTTGAGCCAAGGTTACTATAGCTTTCTTATAGGAAGATGTTCTTCCGCTGATAATTCTGGTTTTAGTCATTTTTGACTTACTCTTACCAGCGCAGATCATAGTCTTAACTTCCTTAACGTTAACACCATACATCTTCTCTACTGCCTCTTTAATCTGGATTTTGTTGGCTTTTTTGTCAACAACAAAACCATACTTACCATTTTCATTTAAGGCAGCAACTTTTTCAGTCACCAAAGGTTGTTTTAAAATGCTCATCTTGATCAGCTAAATATTTCTTCAATTTTTGAAACAGCACCTTCTGAAAGAAGCAGATTATCTGCATTCAAAACATCAAACGTATTAAGTTCATCAACAGTAACTACTTTTGTTCTTTGAAGATTTCTGCTAGATAAGTATATGTTTTTATCTTTTTCAGCTAGTACCAGCAATGTCTTTTTATCTTGTATTTTAAGACTATTTAAAATATCCAGATATTCTTTAGTCTTAGGTTCTTTAAGGTTAAATGATTCTAGAATAGAAACATTGTTTCCTTTGGCTTTATAAGACAAAGCAGATTTTCTTGCTAAAGCTTTAAGTTTTTTGTTCACTTTAAAACCATAGTTTCTAGGACGTGGGCCAAATACTCTACCACCACCAACAAACAAAGGGGACTTTCTGCTACCAGCTCTTGCACCACCTGTACCTTTTTGTTTTTTGATTTTCTTAGTAGAATAAGAAACTTCAGCTCTTTCTTTAGCCTTATGAGTACCTTGTCTCTTATTGGCAAGAAACTGTTTTACATCCAAATAGATGGCGTGGTCGTTAGGATCAATTCCAAAAACTGAATCCGATAAACTAACTTTTCTGCCAGTTTCTTTACCTTTAATATTTATAACAGATAGTTCCATTATTATTTTATCTCTACAATTACGTATTTCTCAATAATCACATATGAATTCTTCGGTCCCGGTATCCCTCCGCTAATCAACATCAAATTCTTGTCGGGATAGGTTTTAACAACCTGAAGATTCTGAATTTTCACTCTTTTACCACCTGTTCTACCAGCCATTCTCATTCCTTTAAATACTCTTGAAGGAAATGAACATGCTCCAATTGAACCAGGGTGTCTGGCGCGATTATGCTGACCATGAGTTTGACCTCCAACACCTGAAAATCCGTGTCTTTTTACTACACCTTGAAACCCTTTACCTTTTGAGGTACCTATAACCTCTATGGCTTCTCCTTCTGTAAATACATCAGCTATCGTCAGGGTTTGACCTGGTTCAAGCTGTTTGTCGAAGTATCTAAATTCAACAAGTTTCCTTTTAGGAGTAGTACCTACCTTTTTAAAGTGGCCTAATAAAGATTTGGTAGTGTTCTTTTCTTTCTTCTCACCATAACCCAATTGAATAGCGCTATATCCATCTTTCTCTACCGTTCTAACTTGTGTAACTACACAAGGACCGGTTTCTACCAACGTACATGGAATACTTTTACCATTATCATCATAAATGGTCGTCATTCCAATTTTTTTTCCAATTAACCCTGACATCGTTCAGTTATATTATTAGTAATTATAATACCTTAAATAGTAATTTTTTTTAATAGGGTTCCGCAAACGGATTGCAAAGTTAAGAAAATAATTATTCACACCAAACATTGTTGCCAATATTTTCGTTGTTTGCAGATTTCTTTAGAGAAAAAAAAGAACCAATAAGATATTGGTTCTTATCTATCCAAAGTATAAATTATCAAACCTTAATTTCAACATCAACACCACTAGGAAGTTCAAGCTTCATAAGGGCATCTACTGTTTTAGAACTTGTAGAATAAATATCTACTAATCTTTTATAGGTGCACAGTTGAAATTGTTCTCTTGACTTTTTATTAACGTGAGGAGAACGTAATACTGTAAAAATTTCTTTTTCAGTAGGAAGCGGAATTGGACCGCTAACAACTGCACCTGTAGCCTTCACTGCACGAACAATTTTCTCTGAAGACTTGTCAACCAGATTATGGTCGTAAGATTTTAATTTAATCCTAATTTTCTGATTCATATCCTTATTTAGTTACTGCTGCTCCTTTTACTTTTGCAATTATTGAATCAGCAAGGTTACTTGGAACAAACTCATAATGCGAGAACGTTAATGTTGCTGTTGCACGACCAGAAGTAAGTGTTCTAAGGTCGGTAACATATCCGAATAATTCCGATAAAGGAACATCCGCTTTAATAACCTGGGCTCCTGCTTTAGTATCCATACCTTTCATCAAGCCTCTTCTTCTATTTAAATCTCCTGTAACAGGACCAGTATATTCTTCCGGAGTTACTACATCTACACTCATAATTGGTTCCATTAATTTAGGGCCAGCTTTTTTACCAGCTTCTCTAAATCCACCTCTTGCCGCTAATTCAAAGGACAATGCATCGGAGTCAACGTCGTGGAATGAACCATGATACAAACGCACTTTCATTGATTCTACAGGATAACCTGCCAAAGGACCATTTTTCATTCCCTCTTCAAATCCTTTTTGTATGGATGGTATAAATTCTCTCGGGATAACACCACCTACTATTTCGTTGGCAAACTCCAGACCTTGTTTTCCATCTTCCCGCGGTCCGATTTCAAACACAATGTCAGCAAATTTACCTCTACCACCTGTTTGCTTCTTATAAACTTCACGGTGTTCAAAGTTCGTGGTAAGCGCTTCTTTATAGGCCACCTGAGGTGCTCCTTGATTTACTTCTACTTTAAATTCACGCTTCAACCTGTCCATAATAATTTCAAGGTGAAGCTCTCCCATACCTCTTAAAATGGTCTGACCTGTTTCTTCGTCAGTATTTACATGAAGCGTAGGATCTTCTTCTACAAGTTTGGCAATAGCCATACCCATTTTATCAACGTCTGCCTGAGTTTTAGGCTCAATAGCATATCCAATAACAGGCTCTGGAAAATCCATTGATTCAAGAACTATTTTGTTCTTTTCATCACAAAGAGTGTCTCCTGTTTTAATATCTTTAAAACCAACAACAGCTCCAATATCACCAGCACCTAATCTATCAATCTGATTTTGCTTATTGGCATGCATTTGGAATATTCTGGAAATACGTTCTTTATTATTAGAACGAGTATTATATACATATGATCCAGAATCAAGACCTCCTGAATATGCACGAATAAAGCATAAACGACCAACATAAGGATCGGTCGCAATTTTAAATGCTAATGCTGCAAAAGGCTCGCTTTCTGAAGGTTTACGAGTTATTTCTGCTCCGGTATCCGGATTTATACCTGAGATACTCTCCTTATCCATCGGAGAAGGACATAAAGCCATCACGTAATCCAACATAGTCTGAACTCCTTTATTCTTAAAAGAAGAACCACAAAGCATTGGAACAATGGCCATATCAATAGTAGCCTTTCTAAGGGCAGTTATAATCTCTTCTTCGCTGATAGATTCAGGATCATCAAAATACTTCTCCATCAAGCTCTCATCATACTCTGCAACTGCTTCAAGAAGTTTTTCTCTGTATTCTTTTGCTTCTTCCATCATATCATCAGGAATCGGAACTTCAGTAAATGTCATTCCAAAATCATCCTCATTCCACTCTATCCCACGGAAGTTAACAAGATCTACAACACCTTTAAAATTTTCTTCAGCACCAATCGGTAATTGCAAAGCTACAGCATTGCTACCCAACATTTCTTTAACCTGCTTACACACGTTAAGAAAGTCAGCACCGGAACGGTCCATTTTATTCACAAAGCCTATACGGGCTACGTTGTAATTATTAGCTAAACGCCAGTTGGTTTCAGACTGAGGCTCAACTCCATCCACCGCACTAAATAAAAACACTAAACCATCAAGTACACGTAAAGATCTGTTAACTTCAACAGTAAAATCTACGTGACCTGGAGTATCTATAATGTTAATATGATATTCTTTTCCCCTATAAGGCCATTTAACGGTAGTTGCAGCAGAGGTAATTGTAATTCCTCTTTCCTGCTCCTGTTCCATCCAGTCCATCGTAGCTGCACCATCATGAACTTCTCCAATCTTGTGGCTTACTCCAGAATAAAAAAGTATACGCTCAGTTGTTGTTGTTTTACCAGCATCAATGTGAGCAGCAATACCTATATTTCTTGTATATTTTAAATCGCGCGACGCCATAATATTATTTTGTGATTTTTAGAATCTGAA
>JBKBXU010000125.1:0-12205 GCA_046313675.1 Cytophagaceae bacterium | reverse complement strand
TAAGAATACTTCTTTTCATGTCAAAAAATTAGGTATATGTCCTATGAAAGGATTTTGCGATTTATTTCAAAATTTTCAAGGTAATCCGCTACTCTTCGTACAAACATCCCACCCAAAGAGCCATCTATTACTCTGTGGTCGTATGAATGTGAAAGAAACATCATGTGCCTTATTCCAATAGTATCTCCCTGAGGTGTCTCAATAACGGCCGGTTTTTTTACAACCGCACCTAAAGCAAGTATGCCAACCTGAGGTTGCATAATAATAGGTGTACCCATCATATTACCGAAGGAGCCAACATTTGACACCGTATAGGTGCCTCCGCTTAATTCATCAGCAGTAAGTTTATTCTCGCGGGCTCTTTTTGCAAGGTCGTTGACTTTCTTGGTTAAACCAACGATGTTGAGCTGGTCTGCATTCTTTATAACCGGCACGATGAGGTTTCCCGAAGGTAACGCAACAGCCATACCGATGTTTATATCCTTTTTCTTAATTATTTTATCACCATCTACTGAGATGTTTATCATAGGATAATCCTTAATAGCCTTCACTACAGCTTCAATAAAGATAGGGGTAAATGTTATCGTAGTGTTCTCTTTTTCTTGAAATTCGTGTTTTACCCTGTTTCTCCAATACACAATATTAGTGACATCCGCTTCTACAAATGAGGTTACATGAGGTGATATCCTTTTTGACTCAGACATTCTTTCTGCTATCATCTTCCTCATTCTGTCCATCTCAATAATTTCCACACTTCCATTCAACGACTTGGCAGGACTTACTTGTTTTGGTGCTTCCTGAGAAATGGTTTCCTCCGGTTTCTCTGAAGATGGTTTTTTACCCCTGTTTTCCAGATAGCTGAAAATATCATTCTTAGTAACTCTTCCTTCTTTGCCTGTGCCTGAAATGTTTTCCAACTCTTCCATGGATATGTTTTCCTGCCTGGCTATATTCATTACCAAAGGAGAATAAAATCTTCCTGTGGATTTCTTAACCGGAAAAGCAGCAGAAGCTTCAACTGCGACTTCTTTAGGTTTTTCCTGAGTAATTACAGTTTCCTGTGAAGGTTTAGATTCGCTTGATATCGGTTTTTCTGAAACAGAATCATTTGCATCTGTTGATATAATGGCGATAGGTTTACCGACCTCTACAACCTGCCCGGCCTCAGCCAATATTTCTTTTAGTATTCCTGCATGAGGAGCCGGCACGTCAGTATCTACTTTGTCGGTAGCCACTTCCAATACAGATTCGTCCTGTTCAATCCTATCACCGACTTTTTTTAGCCAATTCAGGACTGTCCCCTCCATTATACTTTCGCCCATTTTGGGCATTACCATCTCGACTAATGCCATTTTTTTTTATAAAATGCTTTGTGAATAACTTAATACAACAAACAAAAATAATGTTTTTGAGTGTTTTCTCAATTGTTTTGCTTTAAACTTTGAAAAAGTAATGTTAAGGCAGCCATTGACGAAGCCTTAATATTGGTATCCCGATCTATGGAAAGCATAAGTTTTTTTGCTTTTGTGCCTTCTCTGGTAGCGCAAGCAATCCATACAGTACCCACAGGTTTTTCTTTAGTTCCTCCATCAGGACCGGCTATACCGCTTGTGGCTAAGCCTATATCTGTTTTATACCTTAGCTTTACTCCTTCCGCCATCTGAGTAACCGTTTGCTCACTTACAGCTCCAAAATCTGGAATAGATGTTACCCCCAAACGTTCTTTTATCTTATTATGATAGGCGATAGCTCCCCCAATAAAATAAGAAGAGCTTCCAGGAATACTGGTAATTAGATGACTAATATAGCCTCCTGTACAACTTTCAGCGACAGATAATGTTAAATTCCGTTCCTTTAAGATCCTTCCTATTGCTTGTTCCAGAGTTTCCGAATCATAACCAAAAATATATTCTGAAAAGGTATTATTGAGGTAATCAATGTGTTTTCTAAGTTCTTTATTGAGTTGATTTTTATCCTCTCCCAAAGCTGTCAGGCGCAAGCGAACCTGTCCATAAGAAGGTAAATAAGCAAGCCTGATGTGGGGTGGTAGTCTTGATTCCCATTCTGAGATCATTTCAGCAGCCAGCGATTCTGCCAGGCCGGCCGTATTGACAAATTTATGTAGAATTACAGGTGCTTTAAAATGCTTATTTATTTGAGGAATAACAGCTTTTGAAAATAAGTTCTTCATTTCAAAGGGTACACCAGGTAATGAAAAAATCAGTTTTTTATTGTCTTCCCACATCATTCCCGGAGCAGTGCCCCAATGATTTTGTAGTGCCTGACAATTGTGGGGAAGTAGAGCCTGTTGTCTGTTTTGTCCTGAAAGTGTTTTGCCTTTTTGCTTGAAAAAGCTTTCCAGGTGGGTTAAAACTTCAGCGTTCTCTATAAGTTTGCTTTCGAAAATTTCAGCTAGACTGATTTTTGTTATGTCATCATTTGTGGGCCCCAGTCCACCGGTAATTATTATGAGGTCTGAAGTTTTGCGCGCATTATTGACTGCAGTTTTTATTTGCTCGGGATTATCTCCAACCGAAATTTTACGATGAATTCTGAATCCTATCAAATCCAATTCAGTCGCTATCCATTGGGAGTTGGTGTCTGTAATCTGGCCGTAAAGTATTTCGTCTCCTATGGTAATTATCTCTGCGAATAATTCTTTCATAAAAATATGCTTCGCCTAAATATAAGCAGAAAATGAGGATGTACTATCTTTTTATGAATTTTCTTATTTCCACTTTTTCATCAACCAGGATTTGTAAAAAGTAAACCCCTGAAGCAGCATTGGATAAATCAAGAGTTTCCGTATCAGAAGGGGAGTCCATTTGAAGTACTGTTCTCCCCATCATATCTTTAATGGTATAAGAGATTTTTGAGCTGTTAAATTTATGTATAACTGTTAAAAAGTTTTCAGTCGGATTTGGGTAAAACTCAACAATTGAACTTTCCGGGTGAATGTTGGATGTTGTGAATGTAGCAGTAAATGTTTTGCTTATTGTACTAAGGCATCCATTAACATCTTTTGCTGCTAAAGTGATTATATATTCCCCAGGCTCAGTAAATGTGTACGACATGAGAGAATTGCTTCCAATATTTACATTATTCAGGAACCATTCAATTTCCTCTTCATTAGAAGACTGATTTACTAAATATAGTTTATTGTCAAAGGCCAGATCTATCATTTCAGGAACTAACAGGAAGTTTGCGGATACATCATTATGAAATATAATATGATGTTCGATAGGGGAGCTTTCAATTAATGAGTCCGCATTTGTAATATACAGGGTCCTGTTACTACTTACCTCTTCCAGATTATAGGAAGTACCCGAGAAAACCGGTGCTCCAGGATACTCATTGTAAAAGTTAAAAAGGGTACCATTTTCCGGGCTCAGCGTAATATCAACAACATCGCCATGACAGAAAAAAATGTGTTCCAATTGAGGAATTCCTCCGGGTTGTACTATTGTTACGGCTTCCTCGTGGGTGTCACTACATCCATATTCATTCTCTACTGTAAGGGAAACCGTATATTGTCCAGGCTCTTGATAGGTATAATAAAGTACTTCTTCCGATTGAATGCTGCCATCACCGGTAGCCCATAAGAACTCATCAGCTCCTGTTGATTCCGGAATAATGTGCAGATGTGTTGTGGCGTAAAAGTTTATTGGTTCTTGAGAAACTTCAAAACTTGCACTAATGGATCTTTTAGTAATCTGTATTTCCACAGGCTCGCTTTCATATATAGAGTCTGCATTAGTTACAAAAATGCCGCTGGTTTCCTCAAACATGCTTGTATAAGAGGAGCCGGTATGCAATAAGGTCTCAGGGAAATCTGCATAAAAGTTAAATAAAGTTCCCTGTTCAGGGGATACGGTTATTTCAACAGGTTCTCCTTCACAGAAATTTAAGTCACTAACCACTGGTAAAGGGCCGGGAGAAATGATTCTTAGTATATGTTCTGCGGTATCTTTGCATCCAAATTCGTTTTCTGTTATTAACTGTATCAGATATGAGCCTGGCAATTCATAGGTATGTTCTGCAGAAGCCTCAGAATAGCTGATTCCATCGCCCGTTTTCCATTCTATTACTTCCGCGGTTGCAGTCAGGCTTGTTAAATTGACATGAGGTGTTGTTAAAAAATTAATGGTATCAGGAAGGGGGCTATGTTGAGCAATAATTTCTTTTCTCTGGATATAAACAGCAAATGGCTGGCTTTCAAAAATTGAATCTACATTCGTGATATAAATAGTATCAGATTCAAAGAATGAATTAGTATAGGAACTGCCTGTATGAACAGGTGTGCCCGGGAAGCTTGAGTAAAAGCGAAATTTTGATCCGTTTTCCGGGTCAATGGTAATTTCGACTGTATCTCCTTTACAAAAATCATGGTGTTGTGCTACAGGAATTGAGCCTGTTTTAATTGATTTAAATTTTGCACGGGCTTTTTTAGCAGACACTTTTAAATCATAAAAATTATCTGCTCCAAGGAGTGCAAAAGCAACTGTTTGTTCTTCTCCTGGTGCCAGATTATAAACAGTAGCACCTATTATCTGAGACACGTCATTTCCCGGCCCTGTTTGTCCTGCCTTCATACGTGCCACTCCGCTGGATATCGTGGTGAATTTTTCAGTTTTTGAAAAACCGGCAGCTTTATTTGGATTAATGTTGTTCCCTCCGGCATTGGAGTGGTCTAATGAATAACAGGCAGGTGGATTTGGGGTTAGAATTGTTGTTCCTCCATACAGGGAGTTTGCATCAGAACTGTATACATAGCCTAATTTTTCATCTTTGTCCCAGTCGGCCCGGTTTCTCATGTAATCCATTATATCCCAGTCTGTAAATAAGCCTACGTGAAGAGAATCCATAGCTTCTGAGGAAATATTCTTTACCTTATATTCCACAAAAATCATATTGTCGAGTGAGTCAGTATCCCAGGCATATGTTTTCTGGGTTACTTGTACTCCGATTTTTCCTGTAGAAGCTGTTGCTGTATCATGCAATCGGACTCCGGTACCTAAATCTCCGTGGGATGAAGGGTCAAAGCGAACTTGGGCATATGCTGTGAAATCATTGCTTAATGCGGATCCGGCTGTTCTTACACAATCGGATACTTTCGTGGTAACTCCTTTTCTGTTTCCGATCATTAATCCGGAACTGAAGATTAAATAATTGTTGTCATAGGTGAAGCCGGAGCCTTGCTGGGTCATGGGATTATTAAAAGCCAGCCTTCCGTTACTGGTGACGGTTAATTTAACCCTGTTGGTATCTATATCAACATGGGTTGGGTTTATATTTCTTCTAAAGTATTGATAATCGTAGTATTCACCGTCAAAATATTCAAGTAGAAACGTTATGTTATGATTGTTTTGGTTGTCAGGATTGATATAAAACTTGAAAGGCTCTGAATGGTTGTTAAATGTTTGGAACGTATTTGCCACACCTTGGTTGAAAACACTGTCAATCATAACAACACTTGAAGACAAACATGAAAGGCGAATTTGTAAGTTAGAAGTTGGGTGGAGGAAGTTAATAAATTCAGCCGGCATGGTTAATGTGTCTCCTGAAAAGGCATATTGTCCATATTTGCTTTTTAGGTCAGCTGTTTTCATGTGGATACCTGGAATCGTGTTGTCTGTCACCGCCCGATGCATATTTAACAAGCGTCCTATTTTCCCTCTAAACTGGATATTCTCTGGTAGCGTATCAATAATTTCTCCACTGACCCTTAGCTGTTGCTTAACCTGCTGGGAGGTCATTTCAGGAAATTGAGATCTAACCAAGGCTGCCGCACCTGCTACGAGTGGAGCAGAAAAGGATGACCCGGAAGTGGTTGTGTAACCACCGGCCCCCGTAGCCGCGGCAATATAATTTCCCTGAGCGCACACATCAACCCTATAGCTAAACGTTGCGTGGTTCCACTTTTTGTCAATAACCTTACCCGTCGTGGCAGAAGTTATTGTATCGGAAGATGCTACAGAAATAACATTTTCATAGGAAGCAGGAAAATAATTAGATTCACTATTGACATTACCTGCTGCAGCTACTACTACTGCATCGTGGTTTATTGCGGCAAAATTGATTATATCCTGGGCAGCCTGATTGTAGGCAGAGGCTCCTCCCCAGGAAAGGTTTATTACTTTTGCTCCTCTTTGAGCTGCATATATAATTCCTTGGTAACCGAAGGAAATGGCACTTAAGTTATCAGCAGATGCTTTTATAGGCATGTATCTACAATTAAAACCCGTGCCGGCTAATCCTATCCCATTATCCACGGTGGAAGAGGCGCTGCTGGTTACCATTACACCATGGTGATTGCCAACGAATGTTGGATTATTGTCGTTATTCCCTAAGTCCCAACCTCTCCAGTTATCAATATATCCATCACCGTCATCATCAATCCCATTTGTTCGTTTATCGTTACCAAAAGCGTCTAAACCGGTTTCTCCATGATTTATAGCTACCTGGTTCTGAAGGTCTTCATGATCGAAATTTATACCTGTATCGACTATGGCAATCACCACATTTGTATCGCCTTTAGTAACTTCCCAGGCTTCATAGGCTTTCATTCGTTCAAGGTAATACTGAGGCCCACCTGGTTGTGCCATGGGATCATTGGGAATATAACGGTCAGGTTCAATGTCTGTATGAATTAAGATCTCATCAAGAGGGAAGGGCTCTGCGTACTCAATAGCAGGAGAGTTTACGATCCTGTCGATGGCGTCAGGCACAGAAATACTTGAAGTGAATTTTATAACATAAATTAAAGAAAGGTCTACAAGTTCCTCTCCATGCTTGTTTTTTTGGTTTTGAGGAGCTGATACTCCTGGAAACATGGGCTCAATTGATTCTACCTGGATATCTTTGAACGTATTGGAGAGGGCAGGCAAATGGACTCTGTTTTTACTTATAAGGTTGCGGAATTGAGGTTTTAATTTTATTATGATGGTTCCCGGTAGGTAATTACCCTGAATTTCATGTTTAGAACCTGGGATATTATTTTTATCATCATCTTTTTTGGAAGATTGAGCAAATACAGTAGTATACCCTAATAATAGAAAAATAATGATAATGATATTTTGGAACATCAACTTTCCTGATTTGATAGTAAGTAAGTACGTATAAAAACGAAAATCGTTATAATATATATATAAATACTTATGTTTTGGATAAAGTAACTTGTTTTTATGGAATATTCCTACTTAATATTCTTATATATAGCAATTTAATAGGTTGTTTTTAGTTTTGTCAACTTATGTGTTGTCACATTTTTATCATTTTAACTTGTGATTTTATGAACAGAAGTATTTATTAGCAGTTTCTATAATAAAATCATTTTTAACAATAAAAATTTTTAAAGAGTGAGTAAGCATACGTATGATGTCGGAATTATTGGGAACTGTGGCTATATGGCCCACATTGATATATCTGCAAACGTAGTCTGGCTTTGCTGGCCCCAGTTTGATAGCAGTTTTATTTTTGGAAGCCTTTTAGACAAAGAAAAGGGCGGAGAATTTTCCATACGTCCTAATTCAGAAAGGTATGAAGTAAAGCAAAGATACCAGGACAACACGAATGTATTGGAAACAGAGTTCGAATCGGCAGAAGGCAAATTTAAGGTTATAGATTTTGCCCCCAGGTTTTATCAATACAATCGTAATTATAAGCCTCTTATGCTTATAAGAAAGATTGAACCTTTAGCTGGTACGCCAAGGGTAAAGGTAAAATGCAAGCCGGTTGGGGAGTATGGAGCGATTGAGCCGGAAGTGTACCAGGGAAGCAGTCATATTCGCTACATGGGGTTAAACCAGCAAGTGAGGCTTACCTCTAATATTCCTTTAAACTTTATTATTGATGAACAATCGTTTGTTCTTAATGAGCCAAAATACCTGGTGATGACGTATGGAATTCCACTGGAAGCTCCGTTGGAAGAGACCGCCGAAGATTTTTTGAGGAAAACAGCTTCTTATTGGAAAGATTGGGTGAAAAGTACGAGCATAAGTACTTTTTATCAAGAGCAAATCATTCGCTCTGCCTTATGTTTGAAAATTCATCAATTTGAAGATACAGGAGGGATTATAGCAGCAGGTACTACCAGTTTACCGGAATACCCCGGTACAGGACGTAACTGGGACTATCGGTATTGTTGGCTGAGGGATACCTATTACATTCTAACGGCCTTTCATAACGTAGGTCACTTCGAGGAACTTGAAAGATATTTCCATTATATTGAAAATATCACCATTAATGAGCAGGATCGCTATCAACCTTTATATTCTATTACGGGTAAAAAGGATTTGGTAGAGAAAGAATTGCCTTTGGAGGGGTATATGGAAAATAACAAACCTGTTCGAATCGGAAATGACGCCTATACGCACATACAAAATGATGTTTATGGTCAGGTGCTTGTAGCGCTATTGCCTTTGTATGTGGATACGCGTTTTTCAGATGGAGGAAAATATTATTCACAGCGCCTTGTTCATCATACGCTTAAAAAGATTGAAGATACAATGGATGAGCCTGATGCTGGTTTGTGGGAATTCAGGCATTTTGCTCAACAGCATTGTTATACATTTCTGTTTCATTGGGCAGGTGCATGTAGTGCATTGAAAATCGGTCATTATTTTAAAAATGAACGAATTATAGAAACAGCCACAAGGTTAAAAAAAGCTGCTGAAGATAAAATAGAAGCGTGTTACGATGCGGAAAGAGGGGTGTATACTCAGGCAATAGGTACATCAAACCTTGATGCAAGTTGTCTTCAATTGATCACAATGAATTACCTTGACCCAAGTTCAGAGAAAGCTAAATTGCATCTTCAAAGAATGGAAGAAGGTCTAAAAACACCTGAAGGATTATTTTACAGATATAAGCATGAAGATGATTTCGGTGCTCCGGAATCTACATTTTTAATATGTGCTTACTGGTATGTAGAAGCACTTGCCTGTGTAGGACGTATAGAAGATGCTACCCGTGAATTTGAAAAACTTTTAAAATTCCAGAATCATTTGGGACTTCTCAGCGAGGATGTTGAAGCTGAAAGTGGAAGTCAATGGGGGAATTTTCCACAGGCTTATAGCCATGTAGGACAGTTGAATGCAGCTTTCCGTATAGCTAAAAAGATTGATAGGCCTACGTTTTTATAGCATAATCGATAAAATAAGAACCAAAAAAGGAGCGGCTTGCCGCTCCTTTTTTGGTTCTTATTTTAGGATTATTCTTTCTGCTGTTCAGTGATTTTGTTGTTGCTATATTTTATGAATTCCTTGAATATAGATCTCATTTCATGAAATGAGGCTATATTATTTTTAGCAATGGTGGAGGAGAAGCCTACCTTAAGTGTAAACGCAGATTCCGGCATTACCTCAAATAGATCTTCATCAGTCCAGTCATCACCTGCAGCAAGTATAAAATCATACCCTTCCTGCAACCAGTGTACAGCAGCCTTGCCTTTGTTAATTCCTGCATTTTTAATTTCTATCACTTTATTTCCTTCCAGGATTCTGATTGGCATATTGGTGGCCATGTATTGAAGGTGGTTAACCAGTTCACGTGCTCTTAATTCTCCCAGGGTATTATCGGATTTTCTGTAATGCCACACAAGTGAATAGTCTTTTGTTTCAATAAACGTACCGGGCGTTCTGTCTACATACAATTCCAGGATAGGGCGTATTTCTTCTTTCCATTCGTCGGTGATATAATCAAAAAGACTCCAGTATATCCTGCCTTCTTTAAGCCAAACGCCATGTTCAGCGATCATATCAACATTCAAGTCTCCCAGCCAGTTCTCCAGGGTATCCTTATCACGGCCACTAACGATCACAATTTTATTCTTCGGATCTTCCGATAGTTGTTTCAACATACCCATGATTTCCTCATCGGGCTTTACTTTATCTGGATTTGAACTAAATGGCATCAGAGTACCATCATAATCCAATAGCAGTATTCTTTTTGTGGCATTGGCATAATGCTCCATGACATCCTGTTGTTTTTCTCGTGTAAGCCTTTTTACCGACATTTCTTTTTGCCTGTCTTTTACGGCAAAGAGGCTTTTCATAAAGAGCTGTACCCAAATATGAATATCATAGCGCTTGGTGATATGCTGAAGGTCTTCATTTCTACGTATTTGCTCTTCTTTGCTCATTTTAAGAGCTTTATATAGGGCATCAGACATTTCTTCCAAATCATTTGGATTAATGATTAATGCCTCTGAAAGTTCTCTGGCAGCACCAGCCATTTCACTTAAAATTAAAACGCCAGTTTTATCCGTCTTGCTTGCTACATACTCTTTACAAACCAGATTCATACCATCCCTTAAAGGGGTAACAAGGGCAATGTCAGACATTTTATAAAAGGCAGAAAGTGTATGGAATGGGAATGAGCGATAAAAGTAATGTATCGGCAGCCAGTTTAACTTTCCGTATTTTCCATTTATTCTGCCTATTAACTCATCTATCTCTATTTTAAGCTTTTTATACAGGTCGACTTTGTCACGACTTGGAACGATGACCATCAATAGTGATACCTTTCCGAGAAATTCAGGATAAGTTTCAAAAAACAGATCAATTGCATTCAACCGTTCAGGTATTCCTTTTGAATAATCAAGTCTGTCAATAGAAATAACGATTTTTTTGTCCCCCAAAATTTTTCTGTAGTTTTCTACCTCAATACAGGTTTCTTCTGATTCTGCTGCTTTAGAGAATTTATCATAATCAATTCCCATAGAGAATGAGTCAACCTGACATAGACGGTCATTTACCCTTAATTGACCCATTTTATTGTCAATTCCTATAATCCGGTTTACAGAACTTAGAAAGTGGCGTACATCATCATAGGTGTGAAAACCAAGCAAGTCGGCCCCTACCATTCCTTTTAGCAAATCCTTTCTCCATGGAAGGGCTCTGAAAATTTCGTATGAAGGGAAAGGTATATGATTGAAAAAACCAATGGTAGCATTAGGTAGGTGTTCTCTTAATAAATTTGGTAAAAGCAACAGCTGATAATCATGTACCCATATAATGTCATCATCATTTGCATACTTGACTACTTCGTTACAGAACATGTTATTTACCTGCTTGTAACTTTCCCAATATTCTTCATTAAAAATGGTGTATGAAGGGAAGTAGTGAAATAAAGGCCAGAGTGTACTGTTGCTGAATCCTTCATAAAATTTTTCAATGTCATCTTTGGTAAGATAAACCGGAGCCATGCTTTCCTTGGCAAGTTCTTTCTTGACTTCCTCCTTGTCTTCATCGCTGTTCAGGTAGATTCCCGGCCATCCAATCCAAATATTGTCTCCCTCTTTGTATATAGATCCTAAACCTGTTGCCAGCCCTCCGGCACTTGTGGCATAAATCAGCTTATCACCTTTTTTCTGAATACTGAGAGGCAGTCGATTGGATATTATTATTGTTTTTGGCATATTTATTAAAAAGTATTTTCGGGTCAATGTTGGTTTTATGTAATTCCGGCATAGGCCAGAATAAAAACCAGAAAATCACCCTAAGGTTAGAAGAATACTAAAATATTTTGCGAGTACAAATATAATAAAATTAAGTTAAATAACAGGTTTGTATGCATAAGAGGTTGTTCGTCATTTGTTTATTACTATGTAATGAGGTGCTGTTTGGGCAAAATGTTTTGTTAACTATGTGGTTTGAATTAAAAGAAAAGCATAGAAGTGTTTTAAGCTATTAATAAAGAAAACAAAAATTGATCCCTATAAAAATCTTTGTACATGAAATAATTTTTAAATAATTCAAACAATTTTTCTTAATAATGATTAATGTATGAAAACTTTTTAGTCATGAAAGCAGAATCAATTAGAGATGTACTGGCTGTTTTTATGGAAGGCATTTTTGAAGAATTATCAGGTAATGGTAAGGATGTTAATTTCAAAATTGAATGTTCCTATTTAGCCAATATTATAGATCCGGGCTTTCGTAATTTTTATGGTACATTCAAAAAAGTGGAAGATATATATTTTGTACCTTGGGATGATGATAGTATAGTGGTTACGTCTCTTCATGAAATTGCCAACCTAAAACCGGATATTTTAAGTGTTGAGATTGAGGAGGGGGATTATGTGAAAATTTATGGGAATTGTTCTCACACCTACACAGGCGGAAATCTTTTTATTAAGGCCGATCACATGAAAATCTACACAGAAGAATTTGAAATCATCTCTCATGATTCCCTTCTAGAGCTT
>JBKBXU010000124.1:0-12291 GCA_046313675.1 Cytophagaceae bacterium | reverse complement strand
GAACCTTTTATTATAAGAGAAGATGGCTCAAGTACAAGAGCTATAATAGAACAATTCCTTGCAAATTATGGAATAAGTATTTCTGATTTACATATTGCTCTTATAGTTGAAAGTACTAGCTCAATTAAAGAAGCAGTGGGAAAAGGTATGGGACTGTCTATAGTATCAAAATGGGCGATAAGAAAAGAAGTAGCCTGTGGAAATCTAAGAATTTTACAACTTAAAGAAGGTAAAATCCTAAGGAAGTTTTATATTGTTTTACCTAAGAATACTGTTCTTTCAGCTGCGGTAGAAGAATTTATAAATTATCTTAAAAATTACCCTTATTCTAATATCTAGTTTAAAGGATCCCCTATTTTATGCAGTCTTATTAAATTTCTATTTCCCATAAAAGGTGAACTTGCAACAAAAACTACAGGATCTGCATCTTTGGCAATATTTAATTTTTTTATCTCTGACTCTGTTTCTCTAAGAAAATTATTATCTACAATGACGACATCTTTTCTTATTATCTTAGGAATAACACCCCATAAAAGGGAAAGTCTCCTATAAACAGCCTCATCAGGAGTAAATACTTTCGCTGGATCAATGTCAAAGAACTGTTGGCCAAAGTCTATAAACTGGACCAGGAAGAAGTCCTGAAACAGGGTATAAACCTTGATTCACTTGAAAATATTGCCAATTATCTTGAAAAAGAACTTTCCTTACGGCTAAGCATTACAGATTATAAAAAGCAGGAAACCACGGCGCCCCTTACGTGGAATGATGTCAAATCTGCTCTCGGCTCTAATGAAGCGGCCATTGAGGTGGTTCGTTTCAACGGGTTTTTGCCTGATTCCGGAGGGAAATTTACCGACCAGGTATACTATGCAGCACTTATAGTGACTTCCCGTACCAAATCACATCCCGGCTTAGTGCTTATTGAAAATGGCCGGGAATTGGAAGATGTCTGGCTTAAATATTATAAAAATTGCATACGGTTTCATGTGCATGACGATACCACCTACATCCATTTCTGGAAGGCCATTAAAGATGCACCGGTAATGCATGGGATAAAAAAGATTTACTTATCCCCTGATGGTGTATATAATCAAATTAATATAAATACCCTTGTAAATTCGGAGACTGGAAAGTATGTGCTGGATGAGCAGGAAATTGTGGTGTTGTCAAATACCAAAGATGTTGTTCAGCTCAAAAGAGGGAAGGGGATGGGAAATTCCTTAGCCGGTGCAGTCCTGATTGGGTATCCTGACTATGATTTTCGTAATAATAAGGCCAATGAAACCAGAAATTTACCATCTATTCCGGTAAAAGGCGTTCGAAATATAGAGAATCAGGAAAAGATCGAATACTTGCCGGGTACAAGAGAGGAGGTATTGAAGATAAGTGAATTGTTTGCTGAGAATGGAATTGCCGTACAGACACTTCTTGAGGCCAAAGCCAGTGAGGATAATATTAAATCACCGGAATTTATTTACAACTCTCCTCCTGTTATACATATTGCCACCCATGGCTTTTTTACGCAGAAGGCAAACAGTATTCTCTCCTATGCAGACACAGTTTTTACAGATGTTTCGCAAATTCGCATTATCGATAAATCAGCGGAAAACCCCCTTATGCATTCCGGATTGTTGCTTGCGGGGGCTTCTCACGCCTACGAAAACAGTGTTCTGGTGGAAGAAATACAGGCAGTCTTAAAAAATCAAAAAGTCGAAGATGGTGTACTAACGTCCTATGAAGTTATGAATCTTAACCTTCAGAATACCGATCTGGTGTTTTTGTCAGCTTGCGAAACCGGATTGGGGGAGGTGAAAAACGGAGAGGGGGTTTATGGTCTTCAACGTGCCTTTCAAACTGCCGGCGCCAAAAGCATTATTATGAGCTTGTGGAAAGTGGATGATGAAGCTACCAAAGATTTTATGATCCACTTTTATCAGTTTTATTTCGAGAGCTTTGACATACGAAAGGCTTTTTATGCCGCCCAGCTTGAAACACGTAAGAAATACCCTCATCCATATTATTGGGGAGCCTTTGTGATTATTGGGAAATAGGGGGAAGTAATAAGGGGTAAGTCGTAAGGAGTAAGGCATAAGTAGTAAACTTTCCCCTCATTTGCAGTGAGGAGGCACGACTAAGCCTTGCGAGGAATTATTAATTTTAAATATTTTCTTTTCACCCGATCTTCAATGTTTTTTGTCATGTCATAAAACCCTTCTTGTGATATGGGTAGATTTTTTTATTTTTAACTGATATTGTTAACCTAAGCTCTTTTCATATGAAAACCAAATTACTTCTTATGCCAGTGATTTTAACTGTAGGCGTATTATTTATCTTTCTATCTGCAAAATCTAAGGATTCTCATGTTGAGAGTGTGAGAACTGAAGAATATGTGATTGTAGATGTTGAAGAATCAGGGAAAAAAAAGTTTATCCGGGTAACTCGGGCAGGAGTGGATAAAGATGGAGAATGGAAAGAAGAAAAAACTAGTGACCCTCAGGATTACTCCCCCGTTCTTAAAGTTTTACATGAACTTAACGAAGAAGGATTTGAAGTAGTAAATGCTTCCCTTGCGTATGCTTCCAGAGGGGTTAATAATGTCATCACAGCCCAGCCAAGGCATACGTTCTTTTTAAAAAAGAAGCTCTAGTGTTCCTCTATTTGCCTCCAGCATATCAGGAGAATACCTTCTAGATGTTAAAAGTGGCTTAAGATTTTCATTAGGGCCAATAATAGAATAAATTACAGGCTTAATATCCGTAGTATTGATTTTTTCTTGGATTGTTTCTCGTTTTTTTGACATTAACCTTTACAATTCTTCCATCTGGATATGTGTCAACCACACATCCATGTTTGTCTGAATATCCGGTGGTAGGTAAACCATGACGCGCATTTTCTTCCTTTACCCCTTGATAAATCTCTGTAAATTTTTTTTGAAACTCGTCTTTGGGCATATTAAATATATCCTTTGGCATCTTATTACAGTTAATTAATTCAAATTTACGAAAATATAGATCATTTGTTTATATGGGAAGAATCCAACTAAGATATAAAAGTTTGAAAATTCTATTCTGCCCTAAAGCTGTCGCATTTACATGGTAAGGTGAAAAAGTCTTTGAAATATTCATCTAACTCTTGCAGGTTCCATTGCCTGTTAAAGGTTTGGGTGACCTGCTTACCCGGAACGTCTTTGTGCACGATCGTTTGCCATTCTTTTTGCTTTTGGTCCTGAAAACGAAAGACTGTATATTTTCCTATAGATTCTCCTTTGTACGATTCGGTTTTCATTTTTTCTATAAGATCTTCTGCCAAAAATTCCTCCTCTCCATCTTGACATTTGATGTTAAAATAGAAACTACCTCCTTTAAAAGAAATTATTGGATGACCATAAGAAATGAAAAGGCTATAAAAATCCCCCGACATTTGAGGTAATTCTCTTTTTATATTTTTCTGATCTGTAGAAAGAACGGTTAATCCTTCATTAAGCACTTCTTTGGGAAATATTTCCAACATATCCCAATAATTCTTGTCGATGTCTTGGTGTTTTTCAGCCAAAGCCAGCAATTTTTCTGCATCTAATTGTGCTACGATTGCTTCAAGTTCCGATTTGCTGTAATGTGCCTGAAACCCCGTCAAAAACAAAACTGCATGGTCAGACAAGTATACTGCTAAGGCAGAGAGCTTGCCGAGCATCTTTATCTCGGTATAGCTTGACGGTAGATTTCCAAGCATTTTTGAAGATAGATTGCCGTCAATCAAAGGTTTAATCAGGTAGCCATCTTGAGATAAAAACAGTGGAGCCATCTCATATAAGGGATAGGTAAAATACCCTGGGAAATTCTTATTGGTAATTCGCAAGCTTATGGAAAAGTTCGATTTTTTTCCCTCTGCTTTTCCCTCTGCGATCACTGTTTTTCCTGGTATTTGGCTCTGCCCATTCAGAATCATATTGCCCATAGAAATCCCCTTAATACTCATAACATCAACAATCAAGTCCGACTTTAGGTCTTTTAGAACATCTTTGAAATCTTCCAAGATACTAGTTTCTGCAGGAAACAACTTCTTTGCAGGTGTTTTTATATTCTTTGAAAGCATTTCAGCCAATTCCTGATAGGATTGAGTTGATTTTAATTTTTCAATATGAAGATCAATTCTTTGGGCCTCATCAAGTTCCTTCGTTCTCAGTTCATCATCAGCAACCTTTTTAATCAACTTATTTAAATCATCCTGCTGTTTTGTAAAGCTTTTACAGTCCAATGGCAAAGAGAAAAAATTATTTACTCTTGCTCTTGTTTTCTTGCCAGGTTTTGCGGTTCCGTCACTTGGAATGTCTACAAAACTTTTTCCATCCGATACAAACATCTGCTCCTGGCCACTATATGCGGTATAAAAATAATATGGATAGCCATCGAGCTCTATTTTTCTGACAGCTGTATTTTCTCCGTAGGCAATTTCATCAGGAAAATAACTGCTCTCTTCTAAGGGGGATCCGTCAGCCTTGCAGTTATATCCTAAGATGTATTCTTTATCATCTACCCAATCACTATGTCCGAAATTCATATGTTGAATTCGGTAATTATTTCCCTTAGCAGGGATGGATACCGGCCAATCCTTCTTTATAAGCGTTAAAAATTTTTGCTGCTCGGGATTATAATTCTTAAGATATTCGGCAAAGGACTTCAGTTCGCTATAGTCTATATTTGTTGCGAATTTTTTGAGTTTATCTAGTTTATTTCCTCCCGAGGGATCTAAAAATGTTAACATCATATAATCAGAAAGCCGAACCTGCACCACGGCACCTTCCTCTCTATCGTATTTGCTCACCTGAGCAGAAAAAAGTGTTCCTTTTTCGATGCTTAGTTCATTGCTTTTCCAATCATTGAAACTTTCCAAGTGAAACATACCACCTGCTTCGAGTACCTCCGGCATGTAGTCAAAGCTTTTTTCGTTAACGAGTTGAAGAATGATATAAACCCCATTTTGGAGTATGCCTGTCAGGGTCAAGCCGGGAATGGTGCTTTTTCGCAAAGGCATATTCAAGCTTAGCCTTTGGTCTATTTCGCCCAAACCTTCTATTTTTATTTGCCTTTCCAGTGCGTCAAGCAACTCTAAATACACATTATCTTTTGGTTGGTAGGCTTTTATTTTTTCTTTCGGCAACTTAGCTCTCAGTTCCCGGTATATTTTGTTGTTAGGAAGTGCATTAAATTCCTCAGGGCTTAGTTGCTTTGGTCCTAAAAGATAGTCTAAATATTCATCTCTTTCTTCAAAGTAGATATCCTCATAATCTTCGTCTTGTCCGGAAGCAGAGAATGCTAAACATATAAAGAATATCAAAAGAGGCTTGAAAGTGAGGAAGTATGAGCGCATGGTTAATGATTTGACTATTTACGATGTATTGAAATAACAAAAAGTGCTGGATGAATGCAAAGAAATTTCAAATTTAGGATGCCTACATTGTTTCTTTATTTTAATGTAAAATATGAAAATTTGTAAGGTGTCAAGGTTTTAAATTGTTCCAATATCCAATACTTTTAGGTTATTCTAATTTTTAGTCATAATAATTGGTTTACTTTTCTAACTTACCTGGAATTAACCTATAAAAATTTATGCGTTACTATTTTCTGTTATTGTGCTTATTCCTATTACAGCACAGCGGTCATGCGGTCAATCCTCTTGTTGTTGAAGAAACCAATTTAAAAGAAGTAAAGGTCTTTTTTCAGGGAGCGGAGTTTATCCGTAATTTCTCGCTTACCATCCCTAAAGGCAGGAGCGAAATCCATATCCGTAACCTTTCATCCGACCTGGATATCAACAGTCTCATTGTCGCTAGTTCAAACGTAAGGATTATTTCCGTACATCATGAGACAGAAGGCGAAAGAAAGCAAAAAGAAGACCTTGTTTTAAAAAAGCTTAAATCAAGCAAGGAAGAGGTGGCTCAGAAGCTGGCACAGATAGAATTGCAAATTCTGGCTTTGGAGGAAGAGAAGAAAATTCTTGTTCAAAACTCCCTTCGCATAGGATCTCAACAAGGCCTCTCCCTGAATGACCTTGATCAATCCCTTGTCTATATGCGCAAAAAGCAGGAAGAGATTAATAGTTTGATTTTGAAAAAGAAATTGGAAAGAGCCTCCATTGCAGATGATTTGCACCTGGCGCAGGAAGAGTATATGAAACGTTTGGGTGTGTTGGAAGAAACAGGTACAATGGTGAGTATAGTAGCGGAGGCTGAAAATCAGCTTAAGGCAGATTTCTACCTTAGTTACTACGTAGAATCATGCGCCTGGGCTCCGACCTATAACATTTATTCCTCCGGTTCAGGAGTGCCCGTTGAGTTGGATTACAAAGCCAATGTTCTTAACAACTCCGGTGAGGATTGGAAAAAGGTTAAGCTAAGCCTGTTGGCAGGTAATCCATCACGCCAACTTACCGCACCGATCCTGGAAACCTGGGTGCTTTCTTATACCAAGAGTAAATTTAGCGGTAAAGTATACAGTAGAAATGACCTTGGCAACGAGGGTAATCTTTCCAAGAAGCAGATCAAGAGTGGTAAAACCGCCAAAGATGTAGCAGGGTTTACAGAAATTGAGCTTGAAGAAGGTTTAATGATTTTTGAATTGGTTGGTGAGCATAGCATACCTTCCCAAAACAGGGAGTTTATTGTTGATGTCAACAGGTTTACCCTCGAGGCCAACTTTCGCTATCAGACCATTCCTAAACTCGATCCACATGCCTACCTGATTGCCACGGTTAAGGACTGGGAAGAATTAAAACTTATTGAAGGAGATGCCAATGTGTTCTTGCATAATACCTATATGGGCAGGACTTATTTAGACCCTATGGGAGCGGGAGATTCGCTGGAGTTTTCCCTTGGTCCTGATCCAGCTATTCAGATTACCAGAATTAAAAAGAAGGACCTAAGCACCCGCAGGTTCATAGGCTTGCAGTTGCAGGAAGTTTTTGCTTATGAAATTGATGTCCGCAATCTTAAAAAGATCTGAAATTGAAAGCAAATCACAACGGGTGTTTGTGATTCTTAAAACAATACCTAGTTGTTTCTGATACGTCAAAGATCTGAAATTGAAAGCAAATCACAACTGCTTCTTCTGGTGGATTAAGAACTTCAATGTTGTTTCTGATACGTCAAAGATCTGAAATTGAAAGCAAATCACAACTAATCTAATATAATGTTATGGCACGTAGAAGTTGTTTCTGATACGTCAAAGATCTGAAATTGAACCCTCAGGTTTTATCATGCTATTCAAATTATCCTAAATATAGGAAAAACTGAGGTCTCATGAACGTCTTAAAAAACAAACACATTGTGAATAAAGAAAATCACAAATGATTTATTTAGACCATATGGTTATTCCTTAAGGATTATAAGGCGACGGAAGAAGCACAATCAAGATAACCCTTCCTTTGTCAAGATGCAGTTTAATTGTCCTGAATCTCCAGAGTCCTTTGAGGAAGAGACTCTGGAGCGGAGGATACTTACTACTTATGCCTTACTCCTTATGCCTTCAAAAGTGTAGCCCTATGTGGCTAAGAAGAAAGATCGGGAACCAAAGATACTAATTCAAAATTAAGCATTCAGAATTCTTTTTGGGCAGATCCCTCCTTCGTCGGGAATGATAGTTTAAGTTACGATGACTGGGGGATTAATTGTTAATTATCAATAACTTATTCTTTCCTGCACTCTTGTTTCAATCCCGTTTGTGGAGACACAAACGAAGGCGAGTCAAAGACTCCTTATATATATAAATCCTTAGAAGCCCTGCGGAATTCTAAGAATGGCGTGGTTTCTTCTATTGTCCTGAATCTCCAGAGTCCTTTTGAGGAAGAGACTCTGGAGCGGAGGAAAAGAAGCATAAACGTACTCGCCATTAAAAAGAAATTTTTTTCTAAATAATCTTCAACTTTAGGATTTTTTTTCAACTTTTGTAAAGTTGTTTTTAAGCTTAATCTCATAAATCATGTCCAAAAAAACTGGTAATGCTCCCTTAAGTCCAAAAAAGTACATGACCACCAAAGCCCGGTTTCTTCCTTTGCATAAATGCTATGTAAATAAAGATTGGCGTCATTCAGGTATGGCACATGTAGTTATTACACGTATCCATGTAAATGGCAATATCACTGCAGGAATGCTATTGGTGGATCTTATGCATGCAGGACTTAAGGATGGGGTTGAATATTTTAATATGCCCAAAAACGAATTTTACGACTACCTGGAGGATTATGGTTTTGAAGATTTATTTGAGGAAATTGACTATACGCTCGCTCATAATATTGTATATGCCGGAATTGAAATTGCAGAAGATCAGGGGTTAAACCCAATTAAAAAAGCAGGACTGGCATTTTATATTCTTGATGAAGATTCTGATGATATAGAATTGATGGACATACCCACTGGTATAGATTTTTTAATTAAAAACCAACACGACTCAGGTGATGGAGAAGATTATGAATGTTTTGAAGAAGAAGATTGGGACGAATTTTTAGATGCTAACCCAAACATCAACTTTTCCGAGGCTCACCCTGACCTGATCTTTTATCTGTTTATACACATTTTGGAACAGGAAAACGAAGATATTCTGACTACACCATACGATGTCGAAGATGTGCCCCACACCTTTGATGTGCCTGAAACTTATTATGTCAGTGACGAGGAATCAAGTCGGTTGAATGAAATCTATGAAGTGTTGGAGATCTCAGATGCAAAAGAAGGATTTATGGTACTTACAAATCAGCTTGAACGAGCCATTAAAGAATACGATAATCCCGTGTTTTCTTCTTTGTTCGTATCGCTTTATCAGTCTGTAGGCAATGACCAAATGGCTATGGAGAAGGCAAAAGAAATTATGGACAAATTTCCTGACTATATTCCGGTATTTATTCAATATGGTGAAATGCTTCTGGATAGAAAAGATTTTGATGCTTTCAATAAAGCGTTTCCTCCTCCTTATAACCTGATAGATATTTTTCCTAAATATGAAGCCATCTACTATGAAGATATTCTTCCTTTCTTGAGTTTAATTGTATACTATTTTGTATTACAGAAAGATGCTTTGAATGCTTTTAGGTATGCTGAAATTTATCACGGGTTTTTGTTGGAGGACAGCGAATTTAAAGATCTGGAAGAAACCCCTTTGCAAGCTAAAGTTAATGAGAAATACTTTGAATTTAAGATAGAATACTGCCAAAGGTATATCAGGAATTTTGCGTAGATTTTCAAATGCTTTTAAATAAGATACTTGACTAGCTGAACCAATAAATCTACGTATCTAATCAGCTATTTTGACGTTTTTTATTCATGGCATTTATTTATCTTTAGATATATCTGAATTTGTATGAATAAAACTATTCTCATTCTGTTAGCCCTTTTCTTTTCTTACCAAAGCATATATGCCCAGGAGTTTGTAAAAAGAGAAGGTGTCCGCCTTATGCATCATGGTGAGGAAATAAAACTGCGGGGTTTTGCTTTTGGCAATCTTGTGTGGGCTGATGTACCGGTGCCCTCTGTACACCATACTGAAGAAGACTTTCTGATACTGAAAAACATGGGCATGAATGCGGTGAGGTTTTATTTAAATTACATCACCTTTGAGGAAGACGATGATCCCTATAGCTATAAAGACGCCGGATGGGAATGGCTTGACGAAAATATAAAATGGGCAAAGAAACATGGTATTTATCTGATTCTAAACATTCACGTTCCTCAAGGTGGCTTTCAATCTATGTGCGAAGGTGATGCCCTTTGGAATGAGTATGAAAATCAGGATAGGTTGGTAGGTCTTTGGAAGGCCATAGCGGAAAGATATAAAGATGAACCTCAGATTGCAGGTTATGATATTCTTAATGAACCCATTCCAACGACCTCTGTTACGCAATGGAGCCAACTGGCGCAGAGAATAATCGACAGCATACGCACCGTTGATGTCAATCATCTTATTATCACGGAAAGAGCCATAGCGGTAGGATGTGATTACGGCTTTAATGACGGGAAAAAAAACTACCCCGATGTTAAAGAGGAAAACCTGATGTACACGGTACATTTGTATGATCCATTCGAGTTTACGCATCAGAATCTTTCCTGGGCAAAAACCGGTGATGGTGGGAAATACCCTGATGAATCGCAGGTAACTCCTCCTGCTGATCTGGCTTATGCTACCGGTAATTATAATAACCCCAGGCTTGAATCCGGTAGTTCCGGTTGGAAATTTTATGAAGGGAAACCCTTTCAAGTTAAAGCTGATTCTTTGATTGTTGGCAGGATTGTTTTTACCGCCAGTTTATTAGGGAACGGGAAAGCCTTTTTTGATGACCTTATATTGGAAGAGGTAGATCAGTACGGGACAAGACTTCGGATTATTCAAAAATATGATCTCACTGGTGCTACCTACTGGTATTGGTCTGAAAAAAACGACGGAAATTATACGCCTCAATCATCCGGACATGGGGATGCTAGTTCTGTGATGGCAACCGGAGCATCGGGAAATGCTACCGTTACACTTGCCACGTCTGCTTTCCCTGTTAATAAAGGAAGCTATTACAAAGTAAGCGGTTGGATGAAGGGTGAAAATATTCCTTCCGGAGCGGGCGCATCCATTACAACGGAATTTTATTACTCACCTTCATCTTCGCCGGTATTCACCAGAAACAGGGATTATCTAAAAAGCACCATATTGAATTACAGTAAATATGTGCGAGATCTGAATTACCCGGTATATTTCGGTGAGTTTGGTGTGGCAAGAAATGCCTTTGAAAATGGAAAAGGTGGGGAACTATGGGTAAAAGATGCTATAGAAATTTTTGACAGTCTAGGTTTTCATTGGACCTATCATTCGTATAAAGAAAGTTCATTCGGGTATTATGACGGATGGCTTGAGCCTACCGATAGGTCTACTGTCAATAAAAAACTAGACGGTGTTTTCAGAAAACATCTTCAAAAAGATGTAGCCCTGCCAAAAAGTAAAAAGAAGAAATAGGGTGTCGCTGGCCCTTGGTAATAAGTTAATGGGGTTCCTTACTTCTTACGTCTTACTCCTTACCTTACCCCTTATGCCTTCATACCGAGGTGCGAAGTGGGGCGAGAGTGGAAAAGAGCCCTGAAGGGGCGTGAACAGCCTCAACATAGGGTATAGCCCTATGTGTTTACTCCTTACTCCTTATGCCTTCATAAGTATAGCCCTATGTGTGGAAAGAGCGGAAAAATAATTCAAAATTCCAAAAAGGCTTGCGGAGAGCCGGGATTTCTTTCGAAAAGTATAAATCAAAATACGAGTCAAAGACTCTCTTATATATATAAATCCTTAGAAGCCCTGCGGAATTCTAAGGATAGTGTGGTTTCTTCTATTGTCCTGAATCTCCAGAGTCCTTTTGAGGAAGAGACTCTGGAGCGGAAGGTACTTACTACTTATGCCTTACCCCTTATGCCTTCAAAAGTGTAGCCCTATGTGGCTAAGAAGAAAGATCGGGAACCAAAGATACTAATTCAAAATTCAGCATTTAGCATTCAGAATTCACTTTGGGCAGATCCCTCCTTCGTCGGGATGACAGTTTAAGTTACAATGACAAGGGAATTAATTGTTAATTAGCACCTTATTCCTTCCTGCACTCTCATTTCAATCCCGTTTGTGGGGCCACAAACGAAGGCAAGGAGTTTCAGAATTCTACCACTATAGGTTTGTTGATGGGCTTATATTGCAGGTTGCATATAGAGGAGTTGATGAAGTTCACTCCATTAACCTTGGTGCTGCCATAAGCCTCATGAATATGTCCGCAAACATGCAGGGATAGCTTTTTTAGTTGGCCGATGCGGTGTAGCAAGTCCTTGCAGCCTACCTTGCTTTTGTCCTTGTAAATGGTGTCCAGTATTCCATATACCGGGCCATGGGTAATCAGCACATTGGTATCATCGGGTATTGTTTTCCAGATTTCTTTAATTGCATCACCCCGATGGTAGTTAAATGCCCAATCGTAAAACCAGGGTGTGGCCGGTGAACCGTAAAATTTTATACCGTTAATTACTGTTTCACTATTCTCCAGGTAAATAATGTCCGGTAATTTATCCAGGAGTTTTTTGGCAACAGAAGGGTGGTCTTCAAATAAAAAATCGTGGTTGCCTGCAATAAAGATCTTGTTTGGATGGGGCAGGGCGTTGAACCAGGACAGGAAATTTTCCACTTCTTCCACCTGACCTTTGTAGGAGATGTCTCCTGCATGTATGAGAACATCACCATAAGGTATTTCCGGCATTTTATGGTGGTACGTATGTGTGTCGCTGATGCAGAT